>JAUVYU010000239.1 GCA_030602935.1 Candidatus Bathyarchaeota archaeon
CGACGAGGGACCCGGTGGCCTTGAGGCACTTCATCAGGACGGCCTTCAACGTCGGGGCCTCCAAGGAGGAGATACAGTCGGCTGCGCTTCTGGCGTTCAACACCGGCGTGACGTTCGCGGAGATGAGCGTCCCTCTGATAAAGGAAGTCTCCGAATCCCTCTAACCCTTTTTTTTACTCGGTCCCCAGTTCCTGAAAGACCCTGGACTCCCCGCCCACCTTCCTGACCGTAATGAGGTTGACCCCCTCCTCCTCCCCGTGGCCGTGATGGGTCACCAACAGCACCTGCCCGATCTCCCTGCTGCTCCGGGCGACGTACTCCAAGAGCTGGGGGATGTTCTCGGAGTCGACGGCGTCCGTAGGCTCATCCAGTATGAGGAGGTGGGGGAAGCCCATCACCCTGAGGAGGGCGAGGCGCTCGGCGAGGGCGAAGAGGCTCTCGTGGCCCCCTCCCGCGAGCCAGGCGGGCATCAGCCTGCTGCCCCCCAGGGGCTGGACCTCCAGGGTGTAGCGCTCCCTGTCGATGTGGCATCCGGCGTAGACCTGCTGGTCGGTGAGGCGGCGGAAGTAGTTGTAGGTCTGGTACTCCAGGAGCTTCAGGGTGTTCTCCCTGAGCTGCTGCTCGTACTCCCCGTAGCGCCTCTGGATGGCGTCAACGGCCCGTATCTTGGCCTCGTACTCCCGTATCCCCTCCAAGAGCCCCCGGGACTCCTCCAGCACCTTCAGGTGCCTGTCCCGCTGCTCCTGGATCCTCCGTTCGTCCCTCTCAGCGTCCTGGAGGCGGTCCTCCCTCGAGCGGACCTCGGCCTGGAGCTCCCTCTGCTCCCTCCGGGAACCGTCGAGCTGGTCTCCTATCTTCTCCTGGGCGTCCTCGAGGGAGGCGAAGGCAGTCGCTAGCTCCGTCTCAGCCGTCTGCAGGAGCTCCTCGGTCTCCCTCCTGATCCTTGTCTGGAGGTTGGCCCCTTTGGTCTCGAGGCCCTCCATGTCCCTTTTGAGCTCGTTGATCCTCCGCTCCTGCTCCACGAATCGGGTGACCGCCCTGTCGGCCTCCCTCAGTCTCTTGCCTGCCGCCCTGGCCTGATCCTGGAACGTGCGTATCTCGGCCTCCAATGCCTTCAGGCGGGTCCGTTCAAGCTGGAGCTCCCCCTCCCACTGCCCCACGTCCCTCTCCAGGAGCTCCATGTCTATCTCCTGGCCGCACTTTGGGCAGACGGTGATCCCCTGCTCCCTCAGCTTGACGTGCTCCCTGATCTGGTGCTCGAGGCGGGCGACTGTGCCCCCCATCTCGGCCCTCTCCATGGTGAGGCCCTCGTCGAGCTGGCGTCTGAGCTGCTCCTCGGTGGTCTCCGCCGAGCTCCTCCGCTCCTGGAGCTCCTTCCTCCTCTTATCGGGGTCCTCCCCTATCTCCTCGTAGATATCCTCGAGGTCCACGGCGAGGTTCTCCCTCTGCTCCTGGAGGTGCTCGAGTTCGGACGTGTACCTCTCCACCCGTCTGAGCTCCGTGAGGATACCATCCAGGGTCTCGACGCGTCCATTGGAGAGGACGAGCTGGGCCTTGATCTGGTTGAGGCCGTCGGAGAGTAGGCGCTTGCGTGACTCGACCTCCTCAAGCTGCCCCTCGAGCTCGGTGATGCCCGCCTCGGCGTTCCTTATCCTCTCCTCGAGGGCCCCCCGTTCCTCGATGCGCCCCCTCTCCCGGAGCATCTTGCTCACCTCCCGGAATTGCTCCCGGATCTCGGCGGGGGTGGTGAGCCCCAGGATGGCGTCCATGCGGCGGCGCTCGGGCTTGAGGATCTCGATAAACTCCTTCTGCTGGGCGTAGACGACGTTGAAGAAGGTGCTCCTGCCGACGCCGATGAGTTCCCTCAGCTTCGCCTGTATCTCCCTCTCCCGCGTGTACGGCGCGTCCTCCCCCTCGACCGTCAGGAGGCTCTTGGAGGAGCGGAAGCCCCCGTCCTTGGTGGGGCCGCCCTCCCTGTGGATTGTGATCTTCTTCCCGGTGTAGGGGCTGCGCAGCGTCAGGGTGACATCGATGTCTCCGCCGTCCAGGGGGAGGAGGTCCTGCTTGTTGACCCCGGGGACGTCCCCGAAGAGGCCGAACAGCACGGCCTGGAGGAGGGTGGTCTTGCCGGAGGCGTTCCGGCCGGAGATCTTGTTTACCCCCTGGGTGAACCTGACAGTCTGCCTAGTTTTATAGGACTTGAATCCCCGGAGGGTAAGCTCCTCTATCAAGGCTCCTCCTCCCCGAAGCTCCGCCTCTCGAAGCGCTCCACCCACTCCCTGACGAGCGGGGCCCTCTGGCTAGGGGTGAGCAGCCCCGTCTGGAGGCTCGCCTCCTCCTCCAGGGTCTCACGGATCCTGCCGTGCATCTCGCCGATGTCCTCGGCGAACTCCCCCATAGCGGAGAAGAACTCCCGGACGTCCACCAGCTCCCTTTCGGGCACCCCGGCGAGGAGGGGCATCTCTATCCTGAGGGTGTCGACGTCGACCCAGAGGAGCAGGGGGTCCGAGGAGACGAGCTCCTCGACGGGCCTGAGGTCGATGTCCCCGGGGTAGCCGTCCCTGAGGCCGCCCTGAACCCTGACCCGGAGGTAGCCCTCCTTCCCTGCCTTCGCCAGCTCCCCGCGGAAGGACTCGACCTCCTCGACTATCCTGTCCCTGTACCAGGTGGGCTCCCGCCTTCGGTCTGCCTCGACCCTGACCTGCTTCATGGCGTGCATGGGCTCG
>JAUVYU010000049.1 GCA_030602935.1 Candidatus Bathyarchaeota archaeon
GTACCTGTATGTCTGACCTCGTCGAGTACTACAGGGAGCGCGCTGAGGAGTACGATGAGATATACGAGTGGCGAGACCCTCACAGGCAGGAGGAGCAGTTGATTCTGGGAGAGGCCATCAAGGAGAGCTTTGAGGGTCGGAGGGTCCTGGAGGTGGCATGTGGAACAGGGTACTGGACCAGGATCCTTTCGCAGACCGCTGAGTCCATCATGGCTACGGACCTCGGCCAGGAGGTCATGGAGTTGGCCAAAGAGAAGAAGTATGCCTGCCCTGTGACGTTCAGGAAGGAGGACGCCTACAACCTCTCCTTCAGCAACGGATCTTACGACGGCGGATTCTCGTTCTCCTGGTTCTTACACATCCCGAGAAAGAGAGTCGACTCATTCCTGAAGGGTTTTCATCGAGTCCTTAAGGTGGGCTCTAGGGTCTTCATGGCTGACAACGCCTACATACCGGGAGTAGGGGGAAAGCTCATCAAACTGGCAAGCAGCGAAGACACATACAAAAAGAGGACCCTCAAAGACGGACGTGAGTTCACTATAATAAAAAATTATTACTCAGCCAATGAGTTGATTACGATTTTCAACAGACAGGTCAACGGATTCGACCTAGATAATATATTCCACGGCAACTGTTTCTGGTACGTCAGTTACGAGATCACATGAGGTACATCAAATGGTGAGAGAGAAGATCCCTTCTACTCGGGCGGTCTTGGCCCTTAAAAATGCGGGCGTCGAGTTTACACCTCATTTTTACAAGTATGACAAGGACGCAGTGACAGAGGCAGCAGCCGCAGAAGTAGGGGTCTCCACCCACGAAGTGGTGAAGACATTGGTGATGGAGGACGACAGCGGGAGCCCCTTCATCGTCCTTATGCATGGGGACATGCAGGTGTCAACGAAGGGACTGGCAAGGTTTCTAGGTGTCAAGAACGTGAGCCCAGTCAGTGTAAGGTCGGCTGAGAGGCTGACAGGATACTTGGTGGGAGGCATCACTCCCTTCGGGACAAGACGAGGGCTCAAGGTATACGTAGAGGAGTCTATACTCAGCCTTCCCAAGCTCTACATCAACGGGGGGAGGCGGGGGTTCCTTGTCGAGATCTCTCCCGGAGACCTCGTGAAGGTCCTAAACCCAATTGCAGTTAATGCAGGACGAGATTAGGAGAAGAAAATAGATAGCATTGTCTTATTATTATGAGACAATGTCTCGGTATCTCTCTATCAACCTGTCGATCTCAGCCTTCGTGTTGTAGAAGTGGGGGGAGGCTCTGATGTGGCCTCCATGGGCCTCACGGCCCGTCACCTTAACCTTTTCAGCCATCAGCTTAGACGCCACCTCCGAGGCATTGGGTTCGAAGAAGCTGACGATGGGAGACTTGGTGCCCTCCGGCGTATACATCTCGTTGCCCAGGTCATGTGCCTCATTCCAGAGGTAGCCCGATAGCTCCAGGACTCTCTTCTCGATGGCCTCCATCCCTATCCCGTTAATGTACTCCAGCGACTTCTCCAGAGCGTAGACCCCCTGAAAGTGGATCGTGCCGTACTCAAACTTCTCAGCACTCTCATTGTCCTCAGGGGGCTCCTCAGCGCGGTCCCCCTCCCAAATCTGGTTCTTCCAACCGATCCTGTCTGGCTCCAGTTCGCTGAGGGCGTCCTCCTTCACGTAGAGGAACGCGAGCCCAGCGGGCCCCATGAGATACTTGTAGGGGGCGGCTGAGAGGAAGTCCACGCCATCTTTCCCCACGTCGGTGACGAGGACGCCTAATGCCTGCGTGGCGTCGACGAGGACGCGGGCTCCGTGTTCGTGAGCGATGTCAGCTACCTCTTTCAGGTCGAACCTGAACCCGTTCACGTAGCTCACCTGGCTTACCTCTATCAGCCTGGTGTTGTCGTCAACGATCTTCTCCAGGTCAGCGACCTCGGTTCGACCGTCCTTCGCCTTTAATGCCCTGATCTCCACACCATTTCTCCTCAGGGTCGTGGTGTCCAGAGGGTTGTGCTCCCATTCTGGGAAGACGACGTTGTCGCCTTTCTCCCAGGAGATGCCGTTGACTACGACGTTGATCCCTGCTCCGGTGCACATGGTGAACGCTATCTCGTGAGGCATCGCCCCAACGAAGTCAGCCACCATCCCCCGGAGCTTGTTAGTCTTACCGAGCCATCCACTGAGAATGGTTCTATCCCCCTTGATGTCCAGGTTCACCCATTCATCGATAAACTCGTCGTATCCCTCCTTTACCTGACGTGGAATAAGGCCGACGAAGGAGTTGTCTAGATACGTCCATTCCTTGAGCGCTGGAAAATCCGCTCTAATCTTCCCAATATCCAACGTGGTTCACACATTAACCAATGTGGCAGATGGTTATTAATCACGTAGTCGAGGAAAAAAGTGGGAAAAAAGGGGGGTTAGATACCCTCGTGGAGAACCTTGTACTCCTTATCTGGACCGGGCTTGGTGAGGGACCACTCAAATCCCCTCTGCGTGGTCACGTACTCCGGCCAAGGAAGGTCTATCGGAGGGTAGAAGTCCTTCGGCAGCAATGGGGCGACCCACTTAGAGCCGCCTATCCCGCCCCCCGTCCGTTCCACGAACTCCTGCTTCGCCGCAGCTAGGTCCGAGGGGTTGGTGACTAGGTCGACGATCGTGGCTCCGATGGTCTTAGCCGCGCAGATTATCCCGGGGTCAACGCAGGCGGCGTACCCGTTCATCGCGTATCGCGCCCAGACTGGATACGTGTACTCCGGGTCAGGTCTCTCTAGGACAGCGTTTGCCGTGTACAGCCTCGTGGACGGAGCGGTCCACTGGTAGTCGACGTAGTCGTCTGACCCCTGGGTCTCAACCCAGTTCGGGAAGAGGTGCCTGACCCTTTTGTCGGATGCATCTACCGGGGCTATCTCCTGGCATGCCTTGGTCAGGGGGTCCTCCATCGGCTCTAGGCCTATGTTCTCCTGTATCTTCCTGGCGAACTCTTTTGCTTCCTCGGGGAACACGGGTGGGCCCACCTGCTTCAGGTTTCTGTAGAGTATATCCGAGAGTTTCACGTTGGCCAGGCCGCACCTGGTTCGGGCTATGAAGCGCTTCGTCACCCTCGAGCCCGTTATCTGGGCAACCCCTTTGGCGGTGTTGTCCAGGACCCTCTCGATCTGCTCCTGCATCGCCAGGATAGGCGCCCTGTGGGCGTACTGTATCTGGGCGATGCGTGGGGGCAGGTTATCCGAGGTGCACTGTCCACCCACCATGATGTACTCGTTCAGTGTCCATGTTCCCGTGTATGGGAGCATCGTGTCCTCGACGTACTTCGTGGCTGTGTACATGAGGCAGACAGCGTCAAGGGCCGCGGGGATCCTGCCCCCTGAGTGTCCAGCTATCGGGAAGGGCGCATTACGAGGCTTAGGCCATCTTTCTGGATGTAGAGTCTCGAATGTGTAGAGCGTATTCCAGTAGGATCCGCCCTGTATCTCGCTCTTGACCCCATTTGTCCCGCTTGGGTGATAAGGAAGCGATGCATCAAAGTCGTCGAAGTAGCCCTTCGCTGCGTGTACCGGCTTGGAGCCGCAGACCTTCTCAGCGGGCTCGCCGAAGAGCTTCAGCGTGCCCTTGAGGCCGTGCTCCTCCATGGCAGCCTTTGCGGCCAGGAAGCCGAACAGGGAAGCCGTGCCAAGGGACGAGTGGGGGTCTGTGTGCCCGGCGGTCCAGGGGTGTAGGCTCTCGTCCCTGGACTTCCTGTAGGGAACCTGAGCCTGAGAGCAGCCTGGAACGGCGTCGTACTCCGAGAAGGCGCCTATTACGGGTTTTCCCTCTCCCCAGATGGCGCAGAAGGCAGTGGGCATCTCGCCGCTGCCCTCCTCCACCTCGAAGCCTTGCTCTCTCAGCAGTTTCACGTAGGCTGCGGCTGATCGGTACTCCCTGAAGGCTGGCTCGGCGTAGTGCCAGATCTCCTGGTGGAAAGCGGAGAGCCAGTCCGTGTTTTCGTCAACGTATTTTACTGCAGATTTCTGTGGTTTAGAGAACGAACTCATTTTTCGTAAAACCTCCAGATATCTATAATTGATATGTATATGTAAATTTAAGGTGTTGAAACCTGACTGCCATCGTTTAAAGAATGGCGATGGTTCAAGCGCCCAGTTGTTGAAAAAAAGGTCATTGGTGATTTAGTTTAACGTATCGTTTTTATTACATGAATGGGTTGGGTAAAAAGGAAATCTAAACATTTAGCGAGGAGTTATTATTTGACTGGAATGGGGTCGATAGCGCCTTTCGTGGCTTCACCGCTGCCCGTGGTCAGGAAGATGCTTGAGTTCGCTGATCTCAAGCCCGGTGAGACCCTGTACGACCTGGGATCTGGGGACGGCAGGATCGTCATCATGGCGGCGAAGGAGTTCGGGGCCAACGGTGTTGGCATAGAGCTCAACAGACGCCTTCTAAGAGAGGCTGTGAGAAAGGGAAAAGAGATCCAGATCGTCGAGAAGGTGAAGTTCATCAACAGGAACATCTTCGACGTGGACATCAGCCCCGCGAACGTCGTCACCATGTACCTTACCACCGGTGCAAACGAGAAGGTCAGGCCTAAACTCGAGAGGGAGCTCGGGCCCGGGTCACGTATCGTCACTCATGACTTCTCGATCCCCGGGTGGGAGTACGTGAAGAACCTGAAGTTCAAGGAAGGGTATCGGAGTCACACGATATACCTGTACCAGATAAATTCCGACTGATAGCTTTACTCTGTGAGCCAACTGCCCCGGATTCCATGTAACGTGAATTCTTGATTATATGAGGCGCGCGCACGAGGCGGAAGCTTATGGACGCCTTCTCAGGCTACAGGGCTGTGGCCAGGGGGAAGGGCTTCTAGGCTTCATCAAGAAGGAGTAGATTGGTGCTTCCTGGATAACCTATTTCAGTCGCATAGAGGACGTATTGGCATGGTTCTACGTGGCACGTACTGCCTCTGCATCTCCCTGAGGAGGGGGCTGGAGCTGGAGATCGGCGCCCTGGGCATGATCAGATTTGACCAGGGGCTGTACGTCTACGTAGGGTCGGCGTTGAACGGCCTGGAGGCTAGGGTCAGGAGGCACCTTAGGACCAGTAGGGGAGACTTCAAGGCTACTCACTGGCATATCGATTACCTCCTCAGGGAGCCCGAGGTGGAGATCGGGGGGGTCTACATTCTCTTGTCTGATCTGAGGGAGGAGTGCCGTATAGCGGAAGAGATCAAGAAATTGGGAACTTCGGTTAAGGGATTCGGCTGTAGCGACTGCCGATGCGAATCCCACCTGTTCAGGGTTGACTCATGTGATGCCCTATCTGAGCTAGGGCTTGATAATGTGCGGCTGACAGAGTTCTTGGATTGATTGAGAAAGGGATTTTCCTTGAATTTCATCATGGAGGACGTATGCGGGGACGGTCAATCCCTATAAGTTAAATATCATGCTTCGACCAAAAGGGGATAAGGGCTAGGTGGGGATGCGGCGCTGAACAGGTTCAGGAACGATCTGGAGGAGGTCCTCCAGAATTTGAAGGCGGGGGTCGGGAAGGCTGAGTATGTAAAGCTGCTCACCCTGAAGGACCGGCTGGTTGAGCTCAACGACCGGAACCTGGTGAAGATTAACCATTCCGTCCTGGAGCTAGTCAGCGCCATGCATCTCGTCGTCAATGGCTTCGACGTTGAGGTGGAGCACGAGCTGGAGAGGGTCTCCTGCGACGTGTACGCGGTGAAGGGCTTGGGCTCGGTCATCGTGGAGGTGGAGACGGGCTTCGTCCCCCCGGAGCACGCCACGGACCCCTCGACCTACCTTAAGGCGCGCATCGCGAGTAAGATCGTCAGGTACAGCGGGTTCTCGAACAAGTTCGTCCTCGCCTCGACGCCGTATTATATCATGCAGATTCCCCCTGCGCTGACGAAGCCCCCCAGGTTCCGGACCGAGGAGGAGATCTCGTCGATTAAGGGGCTCTGCGACCTGTACTATACGAGTCCCCCGGTCTCCTTGGAGGAGATCCGGAATGCTAGGCTTCACTCCATCTACACGGTGGATGTGGACAGGGTAACCGTGAGGGAGTGGGAGGTTAACGAGTATCTGGGTAAGGCGGCCATCTGGTCGCTTTAAGGATCGTTTCGTGAGGTTAACGTCTGAATTCTCTTCCTTAGGGGAAAGTACCGTTAAACTGAGATTTTCAACGAGTTGTGGTTTGATTTCTCTGTGTGTTTTATGTCGGTCTTATTAATAGAAAATATAGGAGTTTTATGCTGATGCTCGCGCTATATTATATTTTAGGAGCGCGTTAATGTATCTGAGG
>JAUVYU010000004.1 GCA_030602935.1 Candidatus Bathyarchaeota archaeon
CTCCTGGCTCAGGTCCCCGTCGAGGACCCCCCCAACGGCTGCTACGGTCGCCACGCTGACGGCTGCCGATGAGCCGAGGCCTGCGGCCACAGGGATATCCGAGCGTATCGTGATATTGAGCCCCGACTCCATATCCAGGTGCTCCATGGTCTTCCGGGCGGCCACCATGAAAGCCAGGAGCCTCCGCCCCCTCCAGGGCTCCCCTTTCACGGCGTAGTATGTATCACCGTCGAAGAAGCCCGAGAAGCCGAGGTCCAATGCGTCGAAGAAGATCTTGTCGTCGTCCGTCCTCTCGGCGACCACTCTGGCCCTCTTGTCGATGGCGAGGACGACGGCGGGCCCCCTGTAGACCACGCTGTGCTCTCCGAAGAGTATCGCCTTCCCGGGGGCCGTAGCCTCAACTGACATCTTCATCATTCCTACGTTATCTTCACAGATGTATATCCGACCACCGCTGAGTGGTCCCCTATGATGTCCCCGCTGGTGCTGTACGCCAGCAGCTCCGCTTTCGTCGCTCCAAGCTTCTTCGAGGCCACGAGTGTGGCTGAGACGGGGCCATAGCCGCACATGGAGACCCTCCTGCTCCGGACCCAGTCCTGTAGTGCGGCCTCGTCGAGGGCGAGGATCCTGTCTATGGCGCCTCTGTCCTTGGGCTCTGCCGTGGACTGGGGCTCCATGTGGTTGAGATCGGTGGACGCGATTATCAATGCGTTCCGTCCGTTCAACGCCTCGGCTAGGACTTCCCCCAGCATCCGGCTGGTCTCCAGGTCCTGGACGCCCATGCAGATGGGGACTAACTTGAACTCGCCGTAGATGTGCTGGAGGAAGGGTAGCTGGACCTCGATGGAGTGCTCACGGATGTGGGCCATCTCGTCGACGTCTATGAAGTCATACGAACCGAAGATGGCAGATGTGAGATCCACGTCGATATCAACTCTCCCAAGTGGGGTCTCCCAAGCATCCGACCCTCCCAGGGAGACTCGTCCTCCGAGCCCCGTGTGATTGGGCCCGATGATCACGATGGTGTCCGGCTTCCCCTCATTTGAAAGTTGAATGTAGCTGTGGGCGGCCACCGGCCCAGAGTACACGTAGCCCGCGTGGGGGCAGACAACTGATATTATGGTCCTCTCACCGGAGGGCTCACCGGGCAGCTTCCCCGGGCCGAGCCTGTGGGTGAATGACTGCTCAATAGAGCGTCTTAGGCGCGTGGGATCAGCGGGATAGAAGGCCCCCGCAACCACGGGTCGCCTTACGCCCATTTCCCTCACCTATAAGTTGGTCTCGAAGTCGTCGATGGATACTGACCAGTCTGCCTCGGGGGAGAGCTCGTTGAGCTCCCTCTTGAGCTGGCGGCACAGGAGCCAGTAGGCTATCGCCAGGGACCTCCGCCCCTTGTTGTTCATGGGGATGACGAGGTCGATGTTCTTGAGGGAGTTGTCCGTGCTGCAGAACGCTATGACGGGTATCCCCATGAGCGCCGCCTCCTCGACTATCTGGGCGTCGGCTATCGCGTCTGTGACCACCACGATCTCGGGCTCGAAGAAGTGGGAGTAGATTGGGTTGGTGAGCGTCCCCGATGTGAACCTTCCTGTGAAGGGCTTCGCCCCGGTGAGTTCGCAGAACCTCTCGACTGGGGTCCTGCCGTAGCGCTTCGATGAGGCCACGGCTATGTAGGACTGGTTCATGCGGGCAAGGAACTTTGCGGCTACTTTGATCCGCGCGTTCATCTTCTCCATGTCTAGGACGAAGAGGCCGTCGGGTCTCACCTTGTAGATGTAGGGTTCCATGTCCCTCGTCTTAACCCGGGTGCCGATGTGGACCCCGGCTGATAGGAGGATCTCCTGGGGTAGTAGGAGGTCCTCGACTCCTTGAGTTTCCATGCTATCTTTTACCTCTGATATCTACGGCTTCCCTCTCCGAGTGGAACTTGATTATCTCGTCCACCAGCTCCACGTGGGTGAGGAGCATCCTCCTGCAGCAGTAACGGGCGACACCCAGGTCGTCCATGACGTCCTTGGGGTGCTCCCCCTCGGAGACCCTCTTGGAGAAGGGCTCCCACTTGTCTCCGACAAGCTTTCCGCAGGAGAAACATCTAATCGGTATTATCATTTGAGCTTTTCAGCCTCTTTTCTCACGCTGAACATGCACAGAGACACCTTATATCTTTTAAACCTAGTGGAAAATCAGGGGGAGAGTGGATTCTCTCTGTTGCATACAGCCTTCAGGCCGTTTCTCCGCCTTTCTTGAGGCTCCTGATCGTCCCCGAGACCTTGTCGACATGTATCGCCGCGGCGCTTTCGCCGATGCTGGTTATGAAGGCAAGGGAGGCCCTCATCTCCCTGAGGTGGCCATGGTTGCACCGCAAGATGCCGGACTGAGAGTCCTCGTCGAAGTCTATGAGGTTGGTCTCGATGGTGGAGAGCCCCTGGACCCCATATAGTGAGAGGACGCTTCTCTGAATGGCGTCTGCGACCTCCTTGACGCTGAAATCCTCATTACCCCTAATCCAGAACTTGAGGTAGCGTCGCCTCTTCCGGTATACGGGCATCTCAGACCCTCCTTACGCCCGGGGAGACGTATCCGGGCTCCAACTTTCTCCTGTTCCTCTCCACCAGTTCTCTGGGGACGTCGGAGACCATGTCGAGGGACTCCTCCTCTCCTATACCCAGGAGCTGCATGGAGGCAGCCAGCTCCCTAGGACCCCTCATCAGGAGAGGCTCGTCCGCCCCGCTCGACACCACCACGGGGACGTCGTAGTGTCTGGCGTTCTCGACCTCCACGGTCATCATCGAGAGGAGCCTTGAGGCGACATACGCTCCCTTATTCAGGAGGTCGGACAGGTTGATCTCGTATGCGCAGTTTGTTCCCGACGCAAGCGAGGCCTCTTGGCGGTCGAACCTCACCCTCCTTCTGCTCTGAATCTGGGTGGGGAAGTTGAGTATGTCCACCCTGTGGTCCCTAGCGGCCTGGCGGGCGACGGGCTTGCTGCGGCACTCCACGGCGACTATCTCGAACCGCCTCCTGACGCGCCTGAGGGAGGAGGTCAGCTCGTTGGGATTCCTTGGCCGGAGGTCTATCCTCCTCGCAATGTCCAGGCTGTCTTCTCGGGGTTTTTTGTCGTGAGAGTCGCGGTTTCTCGTGTCCTGGGTCAAGCCTACGCCCGTGAACCCTAATCTCGATGCTTCGTTTAGCATGGATTCGGATAGATCTGTGTCTCCGGGTATTAGGTGGAGGTCGATGAACTTTCTCAACTCTCTGACCCTCCTGAGGCGGTGGCTTCGCTGAATCCTTCTTCCAAGACGGAGCGGATGAATGCGTCGGTCTCCTTGCCGTGGGGGACGTAGAACTTGATCTTGACCCTGACGGGATCGAACTCGTTCAACACGGCCACCCCACTTAGGGCTCTCTGCTTCTCGAAGCGGAGGTAGAGGCTCCCGGCGTCGTCCGTGCGCTTCTCTATCTCGTCGAGGAGCCTGTTCCGGTCCAGAGTCGATATGAGGCCCACTATCTGGCGCATGACCCGGTGGGCCTCCTTTCTCTTCGTGACCTTGACGAGGATGCGGGTGATGGGGTCATTATAGTAGCCCTTCAGCCTCTGTCTCGTCACCTTCGCGTCGAATCCGGGGGGCAAGAGGTTGAGGAGGGCCTCCTCCACCTTCTCCTCGTCCTCGGTCGCGTAGGAGATGACGGAGAGCTCTACGCTGTTCACGAAGCCAGTCGCCCTCGTCTCACCCATGTCTTTCAGCCTTCCTAGCGGTGTATGGGGCTTCACGGTCATAAATGTCTTGATGGATGGACAAACCTAAATAGGTGGGGGATTTACGTGTTGTCCGAGCGGCCGTGGCTCAGTCTGGATAGAGCGTGGGTCTTCGGATAGATTTCTAGGAGAAAACCCATGGTCGCGGGTTCGAATCCTGCCGGCCGCGCCATGAAATGCATGCCTACTTGAGCTGATTCTTGGCTATGACCGGGCTGAGAAGCGCCGCGAAGAGGACCGTGCCCAGGACAATGGGGAAGCAGAGGTCAGGGTAGATGCCCGGGTTGAGTATGAACTCCCTCGCCGGGTCGTAGATCTGGGGGATCTGGGACATCACCAGCGTCGAGGTCCCCAGGGTGAAGACGAGCCTTGAGATCACCCTCTCCTCCCGCGTGAACCCCATCAGACTGCCTGTAAGGGAGGCGACGACGTACCTTATGACGAGGAGGAGGGCCACCACTGCGAACCCGACCGTGAGGTACTGGTAGGAGATGCTGACGATGAGGCCGATGTAGACGAAGTAGTAGGACTTGAGGAGGAACGCGATCTCCTCGTTGAACTCCATGATCTTCCCATAGTCGGGCTTCAGGTTCCTGTTCATCCCCAGCCACTTCGCGACGTTGTTGTAGTTGGCGAGGACGAGGCCGAAGATGAACGAAGCCATGGTCCCCCCTCCGTTCCCGGCCATCTCCCCGACGATGTAGGTCGGGAAGAGCACCGCCATAGTCATCATGTAGTTAAGGGGGCGCCCCCTGAGCCTGTCCAGCACCTCCGACCAGAGGAGGCCGAAGACGAGGCCCACAAGTATCCCGATGACGAATGTGAAGACGATGTCCTTGGCGCTGCCCTGAAGGGAGAACCCCGGAGTCATCCGCATCCGGATGAGTGTGATGGCCGCGACGACCCTGATGGGGTCGCAGAGGGTGGACTCCAGTGTGAGGATGGCCCTGGTACTCTCCAGGTTGGGAATGAGCTTCTGGAGGCCATCCAGGAGGCTGGTGACCGCCATGGTGCTTATCCCCGCCACCATGGTCCCGAGGAGCATGCCCTCCAGCAGCCCGAAGGACTCGGGCATGGCGAAGTGCACGGCGTAGCCCACTGTGATCATGACGGCGAAGAAGGTGAGTATGGTCAGTGTGAACGACTTGAAGAGGGCCTTCCTGAAGGTCTTCACGTCGAGGCTGATCCCCGACTCGAATGTGATGATGCAGATGGCCACCACGCTCATCAGGGGGGAGATGGCGACGAATGTGTCCTTCTGGAATATGCCCAGCACTGGCCCCAGCAGGACTCCGAATGCTAGGAGGATCAGGATGTCGGGTATCCTGGTCTTCGTGTAGATGAGGCCGCTGACGTAGCACAGGAAGAGGGTGGCTGATATAAGCAGCAGGAACTCCTCGGCGCCGATCAAATCAGATTCTCCGTTATTATGCTCCCAGATCTACGTTCGACGGCTTTCCCGAAATAGTAAGAGACCAATACATGTGACCCATATTTATTCATTTACGAGTGGGGCTCAACGCTGAGAGGCCATGCAGGCTAGAGCCCTTTCCCCTTTCTGCCCAACGTTATGAAGTACAGGGCGAACGCTCCCACAGCGGCGGCGCCCAGCACATAATAGATAATCTTCATCCAGTCTGTGCCCGCCTCCACGTCGAGGGTCACCTCGACCACGGTGACGTACACGTCGCTCTCGATATACCTCTCTCTGGACTCTTGGCTGTCGCCTATGTACGCCTGCTCCGAGACGTCCAAGGCTCTCACGATGTAGCTATCATACTGAGGGGCCGCGTCGAGGATGTCCATAGGGTCTTGGCCTGATGCCAGGGTCAGGTCTACGGGTATCCAGCCCCAGGGGGGGATGTAGACCATGGTCCAGGCGTGCCAGCCCATCCCCTCGGTGTGGATCATGAGGTGCCCGTCCCAGGAGGGATTGTCGCTCCCGATCCTGTCGTTGAAGACCACGCCGACCTGGAGGAATGCTGGGATGCCCAGGCTGCGGAGCATGGAGATGAGGAGGATGCTCTGGTCGTCGCAGTCCCCTTTCCCGCTCGCCAACGTATCATTGGGGTAGTTGGGGAACTCGAAGTTGTAGTATGTTAGGCTGTCGTACATCCAGTCTATCATGTTTGTGAGCGTCCCCAGGGCGGTCGTCTCATCCGAGGTGAGCGTCTGGGCCAGCTCCTCTATCTCATCGTTCCAGAAGAAGCTCTCAGTCTGGACGCAGTACTCCTCGACGAGCTGTGAGGGTATCTCCGAAGACCCTTCTGCCTCGGATAGCTTGATGGATGGCCTGTCTCTGCTTGAGGAGGTGATGTCGTACTCGATGGAGAAGGTGATTGTGGTCCCTCCAGGGAGCACCGCTGGGATATCTGGGAGCGCCAGGGCGTTGCCGTCCTCGTCGGTGTACTCCCTGACGACGTCGTGGCTTGAGTTCCTGAGCGTCACCTTCTGCCACTCGTCATCGGGGAAGATTACGATCGCCAGGTCCTCATCCATAAGCGTGAAGGGCTCCTCGCCTCGATTCTCGAAGGTGTAGGTCGTTCTGAAGACGTATCTCTGACTCTTAGCGGCCTGAGCGAGGGGAGCGGTGGAGGCCACTAGGATGATCAGGATTAGGGCGGCGGTGTTCCTGGGCTTCAACGTCGGGACTCCTAGGAAAGGGGATAGGGGCGCTTATTTATCTTGTTCAGCGCCTACTCGGTGTGCACCCTGAATAGATCGATGTCCCCCTGTAGCAGGCTCAGGAAGTTCCTGACCGAGCGCTCGATGTCCTTGGACTGGGTGATGTACCTCCCCACTATGAGGACGTCCGCGCCGGCGTCGAAGGCTATCTGGGCCGTGTTGGGCCTGATGCCCCCGGCGACTGCTACGAGGACCCTCCTCTCGGGGAATGCCTCCTTGATCTTTTTTATATTCCCCCATCTGATCTCCACGCCGCTCTTCTCGACGTCTATGGCGCGGTGGAGGATGACGCCGTCCGGTGGCCTCTGGAGCCCCTTGAGCTTCGCCACGGGGTCATCGACCTGCATCATGTCCACGAAGCTGTAGATCCCCATCCTACTGCACTCGTAGATGAAGTCGTCGATGGTTGCCGTCGAGGCCGCACCGGCGCAGCAGACGGCGTCGGCGGTCTGCTCGAAGGCCATGTCGACCTCGACCTTCCCGACGTCCATGGTCTTGAGGTCGGCGATGATGAAGCTGTCCTTCCGGGCCTCCCTGATCCTTTTGATGACCTCCACGCCGTAGCGTTTCAGGAGGGGGGTCCCGGCCTCGAGGAGGACGTTATCGTTCTTCGGGACGCTCTTGACGACCCTCAGGATGCTGTCGATGTTGGGGTTGTCGAGGGCGATCTGGAGGTAGGGCGGCCTCCACAGCCTCGGGGGCCTGAAGCCCATGAGGGGGTGGCGGGCCCTGTCCTTTTCGTACATTATCTTGTCTAGGGACGGGTAGGACTCCAGCGCCCTGCTGATGGAGAGCTTTGTGGCGCTGTAGTTGTACTGGTAGATCCTGCGTTCGTCCTTGGCTTTGGGGTGGATGAAGACGCTGACGACGACGACCCAGTCGTCCACGACCTCTCGGGGGATGATGCCATCCTCAACGGAGTCGGCGACTGCCTTGGCGACTGCGGACTGGGCGGGGCCGAAGATCTTCCCGGCGTCCTCCATGTCCTTGATGGTGACCTTGGGGACGATGACCGTGTGGGGCTTGGGCGGCAGGTTGGGCCTGATTACCGCCAACACCGGCGTGTGCCCCATGGAGAGCTGGCTGAGCGACTGGGCGAACGCGGTGCCCACGGGCCCCGACTTGTCGCCGATCATGAGGTCTATGTGGGCGATCTCGTCCCCCTCGCCGACGAGGGCCTCCCCGATGAGGAATGTGCCCCCTGGTGATGAGGCCGAGATGTTGAACCTGTTGATGGCCCCTCGGAGGGCCTCACTTATTGAGGTGTACCTTCCCTGCTCCACGAGCCCCTCCAGGAACTTGTACTGCTCCTGTGTGATCCTTCCCGGTGCCCTGACCAGGCCCTTGTCTTCGCTCATGCCGAATCGGGCAATAATGGATTCGAAGGAGTATATAACCGTTACGAGATGCTGTGACCTCTAGGTGTCACAATAATGATAATTGACCCTTATTTTTATCCTGGTTTTCTCATTTGTGTCACAGGGAGGCCTCAATGGTTAGTGAAATCTGGCAATTCTCCTTCCGGAGCAGCTCGATCATGGATTTATCGATGTCGCAGGCTGCCTTATCGGCCTTTATCATGAGCGTCCTGTCGCAGATGTAGCTGCTCTTGCGTATTACCATGTCTGAGGGGTGGCTCAGGGTCAGCCTTGGGTCCCCGAATCCCTGGACTGTGAATGTCTTCCCCTCGGTCTCAATGAGGAGCCTGACCGTTGAGCCCTCACGTCTGATCGCCTCCTTGATACGCGGGTCAAGGTCGATGAGCCCTTTCTCGGCACTGACCGCTATAATACAGTCTCCCCTGGTTGATAGGTGGTCATCTGTGGTTGTCATCAGGGTGGTCCTGTGGGTCGACCTGACGTTGGGGTGGCCCCATGCAGTGAAAGTCTCTCGAAGAGGCATCATGCGTTAGGCGTCGGATTCCGTTTTTAGGGTTTTTGATGAGGCTTGGTATTTATTATTTGATTTCAGGGTGTCGGCTTGACGGTTGGGGGAAAGTTTTTAGGTTGATCTTTTCATGTGTTGGTGGAAGGGCTGGTAGTTCAGTTGGTATGAATACTGCCTTGGCATGGCAGGGGTCGGGGGTTCAAATCCCTCCCAGTCCACCACTTTTAAGGGGTAGATACCCTTAATACAATTCTAATAAGTATAATCTTTGAATATAAATGGCCAAAGTGAAGGGCAGCAGCAAGTGGGCGCACCTTCTGGAGGACGAGAAGCTGGCGAGGTGGTACAGGGTCACCGCCAGGGGCAGCCGCCTGACCGCAGAGGTCTCCCTCAGGAGAATCGGTAGGGCCTGTGGGCTCCTAGGCCTCAACCCTAAGGGGATGGTCGATGCCGCCCAGGAGGACATCAACGACTTCTCGGATAAGATTGACGACGTCGTCACCGACCTCGAGGAACAAGGGCTGTCTCCCGGGTATATTGAGGACATCGTCCAGTCCATAAAGTCCTGGTTGAAGCATAACGGCGTCGAGATCACCCGGAGGATCGTCATAAGCGACAGCTCGAGGACGCCCACGATCGAGGACGAGCAGATCCCGAGCAAGGAGGAGCTAAGCAGGATCTTCCGTATCAGCTCTCCCCGAGTGAGGGTGGCTGAGGCCTTCATAGCCCTAGCGAACCTGAGACCCCAAGTTCTGGGTGACCATTGGGGACAGGACGGACTCAGGCTGAGGGACCTCCCTGAGCTTGTGATCGAAGGTGGGAGGGTCACTTTCGAGGTGACGCCTACCAGGGTCAACGTGAGAGCCTCTCTGAGCAAGGCCAAGCACAAGTACTTCTCGTTCCTCATCGAGGAGGGCTGCACGTATCTGGCCGAATACCTTGAGGCGCGCATTAGGGACGGAGAGAAGCTCACACCGGAGAGCGCCGTCATCGGACACATGTCAAAGAAAGCCGTCAACCCCTTCATCCGAACGGGAAAGCTGGGAGACATGATACGAAAGTCGATGAGGAAGGCCGGGGTAATGAACCGCCCCTATGTGCTGAGGTGCTACGCTGAGACGCAGCTCATCATAGCGGAGTCCAAGGGGAAGATCAGCCATCCATACTTGAAGTTCGTCGCGGGACACAAGGGCGATATCGAGGCAAGATACTCCACGAATAAGGGAAGGCTGCCACCGGATATGATCGAAGGAATGAGGACGGCGTACAAGGATTGCGAGCCATTTCTCAGTACTGTAACGCAGCCGCTGGAGAAAAGCTCGATAGTCAAGGAGGCCAAGCTGGAGGCTCTGAAGAGCATAGCGAAGAACCTGTTCGGAGTAGAGCTCATCGACATCAAGATAGCCATGGAACGAGAGTCCGGCGAGGAGATGAGCGTCGACGAGGAGATAGCCCTCTTCGAGAGCGAGATGAAGAAGATGAGGGGAAGGGAGTACGAACAAACGATCGTGGACGAAGGGGACCTCAAGGACCACCTGTCCCAAGGATGGGAATTCGTGAGCGTCCTGCCTTCTAACAGGGTGATCATAAGAAGACTAAGCCATGCGCTAAACGGGATCGAGAGACGCTGAATGCCTCCTCTCCTTCATGAGGGCCCTGAGAGCCTCGACGGACTTTTCCTTATTCAGGTAAGCTATGCGGTTCACCAGTTTTATCAGGCTGTTAATCATCAGCTTGAGTGGATCTATCCCTAAGGTGACCAGATAGTCCACGAACTCGTGTTCGAGGACGTCCAACGCCTGCTCCTCGTCTGACTCGTAAATGTAGATCACGTTACCCTTCACCTCACCCGAGAGGGGACCGTGCGCGCGCGCGCAACGTGACACGGAGATATGGTCCGCCCCCAATCGACGTATATGAATCATGAGTAAAAAGTTAAAATAAGAATATCTAAACGTAAGTACTATTAGTGACTCCCCATGAACGTACTAGCCAAATGCCTGAGATTAAACAGAGCTGATTTTAAAACCTGTCTTGCAGCCATAGACATAACAATGCGAGAATTCTGGAACCCCACTATATTCCACCACTACACAGACCACGGATACGACCACACACAAAGAATAATCCGCCACCTCGAAGCTCTCCTTACCGACTACCCAGACCTCCTAAACCAGCAGGAGCGATTCATACTGCTAGCCTCTGCATATCTACACGACGTAGGCATGCAATCCCCCGAGTACGCGGAGCTGGAGAGGAAGATTTACACTGAATACACTCTGGAAGAGATCGAGACCGTACGAGAGCGCCACCACATTTCAAGCGGACAGATAATCCTTGACAGCGTAAGAAAGGGCGGTGAAGACGAGTTTAGTCTGAGAACTTGTAGAGAACACGCGAAATATATAGCGGAGGTTTCCAGACATCACACGAACCTCAACATTACTCTGTTGGAAGACACGAGGTATCTGAGTGAAGAAATAAGGTTGCCACTACTCGCATCTTTGATGAGGCTTGGGGACGCTCTAGACTTGGACTCTCGACGTGTAAACTTGGATAACCTTAGGTACTGGGATATTCCTGTGCTCAGCCAGTTCCACTGGTGGGCACACCATTATGTCAGCAGCGTTCATATAGAGGAGGGCAGGATCGGTCTCATATTCTCCTTCCCTGATGTCCATCGAGACGACCCTATTTTAGATGAGTTCAGAATGAAGATAGAGGACTCGATTAAGAATCATCTTTCCGAGGTGTACCCCGTTCTATTCGATTATAAAGTCAATGTATTTCATGAGCCCCACGTTGACGATGTCATTTATGATGTTGAAGGTGTGATTCAGTCGATTCCTCAGGACCTCTTAATATATCTGAATGAACGTAAAGAAGAGTTAGAGAGAATCCAAAGGAGGACCGGGGTCGATTTCTACGTTGACGGTGCTCCATATTCGGACGACCCTAGGATCGCTGAATCCACTGCTCGGTTAATGCAGTTGGTCGATGAAGGAAGAAATGAGGCGGCCCGTATTGAGGTAGAGCGATGTTTAACGTTCACTCTTTCACCATGGCATAGGCTCATAATATTAAATTTTGCAGGAAATGTCTATCAGATTCTGGGAGATATGGATGGCGCCATGCAGAGATTTATGGATGCTCTGAGTATCTGCGGAAGGAAGGAATTGATAGATATTTACGGACGGGATGTTGATGATGCATGGGGTGCTATATTAGGTAACATGGGTATCATTTTCAGTACCAGAGGTGAGTTGGATGAGGCCCTGAAGCATCATGAGGATGCTCTGAAGATTCACCGTGAGGTCGAGTACAGGCAGGGAGAGGCAGACAATCTGAGTAATATAGGTCTCGTTTACCGTGAGAAAGGTGATCCGGACGAGGCTTTGACACTCTTCAAAGAGGCTCTGGAGATCACCCGTAAGATCGAGTACAGGCGGGGAGAGGCGACTGACTTGGGTAACATAGGTGTCATTTACTTTGACATGGGTGAGCGAGATATGGCTTTGACGTTCTTCAAAGAGGCTCTGGAGATTTACCGTGAGGTCGGATTCAGGCAGGGAGAGGCAGGCAATCTGGGTAATATAGGTCTTATTTACTTAGACAAGGGTGAGCTCGATGAGGCTCTGAAGCATTCTGAGGAGGCTCTGGAGATCACCCGTGAGATCGGATACAGGCTGGGAGAGGCACACCTTCTGAGTAACATAGGTTTAGTATACAATGCAAGGGGAAAGATGGATGAAGCTCTAATACACTTAGAAGCAGCCTTAGAAATATATCTGTATCTGCAATCGCCCAAAGCATTAATAATAAAAAAAATCCTTGCAGATCTTAAGAAGAAAGATGAATAAAAATCCCTAAAATGGGCGCGCCGATTTTACGCGGTTACGACGCGGGCTACGGTTTAACCAGAGCTGATTTCTCTGCTGGATAATCATTTCCCTCACGCACAACTGGAGGGACACACGTCACTGAATTCTATGTAAGTCTAGCTCTTATTGACTCCCGCGCTCGCATGCAGTTAATCCAGGATTTCAGCCTTATTTAGTAGATTCTTGAGTAACCCAATATCTTCTTCGAGCTGGGGAAATGCTCTTTTAGCTCTTAATTTAAGCATGCTGAATCCATCTAGGTTGAGATTCTGCTCGAGAAAGGCTTTCACTATCTTTCTCTCTCGTTTACTTAGGATATATGCTCTCATAGATATCTTTCGTAGTTATCGTTGACGGTAATGTTTATATGCATATTGTCACTACTACTGATAACGGTGAACGATAACTATGGATGATAATTTAACCTATCCTTCTGGATGCGGCTTCGAAGCGAGAGCACAAATCTCTGTTTTATACCCCTTAGGGGCGGAGATCGAAGAGACTGAACAAGGATGGAAGAAATTCTTTCACTGTTTGCTCCATGGCAAGTACTTAATATTTAAATCAAAATGTTTCCGATGCAGTTATTTGCTTTCATGGTACAGGAGGATAACCCCCTGAGAGATCCAATTATCTGCCCTATTTGTGGCACTGAAACATCCGCTTCCAACCTGGATGAAGATGTTCTTCAGTTCATCAAACAGCTCGAAAAGAAAGACATCCTCAACGAATATCTCCGAGTATGCAAAGTTCATCTTGATATACTTAATCAAGGCGCACCAACAGCAGCTGTTGTGACTAAGGCCATCAGTACTGTAAGATCAGAGATACAGAAGATAGCAAAGGTTGAACTGGGTCAAGTCTCTGAGATAATACCCCAGCAAATTCAAGAAGCATTGGCAGAGAAAATGCCTGATTCTGATGATATCGCCATGCTAATCAATGTGCTACCACAGTTAACCCAAACAGTTCAGGAGCTACTTCGTAAACAAGAAGTCCCAAGAATTAAGGGCGAGGAAAAGGAGCGAGAATTGGCTGATGAGCTAGGGGATTACTATCCAGAAGATGAAATTCAACGCCTTGGTAAGTCTGGGACGACTGACATAATTGTTAGACCTTTAATTGACGATATTCGAATAGGTCTTGAAGTATTTATCGAGTCGAAAAGCAGCCAGACTTGGAGTCGAGCATACGTAGAGCAAACAAGAAAACACATGGCCGCTCGAGGCTGCAGGTACGCAGTTCTGGCAGTTGATACAATGCCTTCTGGAGCCAAGGGGTTCTTAGTTGAACCAACATCTGATGGGACTATCTTTGTCGCAGATCGGCAGACGTGTATACTTGCTTATGGTGCGCTGAAAGCTGTTCTTGTCAATGAGTACAAGACCGGTAGAAAAGTTATAGACCTTAAGACTGCAATGGCCGATAAACACATCCAAGAATCTCTAACTTCGCTATTCAAAACATTTGATTACATTGAGTCGATACGTAAGAGAACGAGGAAGATAGTTAAAAATTCAAAGGACATTGACGAAGATCTTGGAGATATCGAGCAAATCATCAAACATGGCGTAGAACAAACTCAAAGAATAATCAATGAAGCCATCGAAGCGTCATTACTAGGAGAAGAGGTTGAAGGCAAATTACCTTCTTCCCTAGTTTCAAAACCACCAGAGTTTAACTTGGAGGGCTGAATATTCGCGCGCACGTGCAGGACATCTGGGCTGAGACGCATGAGGCTAAAATGAATGAGATCGTCAAAAGCCTCGGTCTAGTCAATTGGGAGGTCGTGTACGTACCCGACGAGAACCAGGAAGTTCTGGGGCAGGTCATCCCGGAGAGTCGGATCATCCTCGTTCATGATCTGAGTCCTAAGGCCGCCATGAGGACGGTTCTTCATGAAGTTCTTGAGCTGAAGCTACAGCCGGCGTTCAATGTGCACATATCTCTGTTAAACGCCTTGATCAAGTGGGCGAACGCTCAGGCCTATAAGATGAAGGAGCGGTTGATCGAAGATATGCTGGACGTTTTTTTTTCGCTCAAGGATCGGACAAGTTGAGGGGAATCCTTGATGAAATCAGTTCCTCTTGACGAGGAACATTGCTCCTGCTCATAGGATACGCGCGGACGGAAAAAAGTAGGTTTAACAGGTTTTTTTATATAATTTTCATTCACGTAGGCGCGTACGCGAGGCATGTGTATACTTGCAGAGGGAATATGCATAAATACTTGGAAATGGGAGGTTACCCATGGCGCGGGCGAAGGATTACACCTTCTCGAGGGACCCCCTGGTGGCGGAGTGGCTGGACTCGGTGGAGGCGTCGACGAGGCGGAATTACCGCACCATGATGCAGGCGTTTCTGGAGTGGGTCGATGCGGGTGAGAGCGTCCTCGAGCTGGACGGGTACGAAGGTAGCGTGCCCCGGCGGCTGCTGCTGCTGCAGAGGGACCTGAACAGAGACGGCGAGGGGCGCAAGGCGATCCTCAGGGCGGCGTACTCGTACGTGAAGAAGCGGGGGGCGGAGAGGATGTGGAGGACCTCGTACAGGAGGAACAACCTGTCGACGATCCGGAGCTTCTTCGTCTACCACCTGGACGAGACGGGCTTCCCGAAGGAGAGCATAAGGAGGATGGCGCACGTCCTGAAGAGCACGGTGAAGAAGGTGAAGAAGAGCCTCAGCCTCGTGGAGCTGCGGCAGGTCGCGATCAAGAGCACGCCGATGTACAGGACGGTGCTCAAGTGCATGCTCGTCTCGGGGATGGGTGGGGACGAGGTCGTGAAGTTCAGCAACCAGGGGATCGAGGCGCTGCGGGAGGCGATGGAGAACCCGGTGGCCGACGGCGTCATCGAGGTCTACCTGGGGGCTCGCAAGTCCAACGTCGACGGCGACTTCTACACCTACATAGGCGGCGGCGCCTACAGGGAGCTCAGGAGCTGGCTCAAGGTCAGGAAGGGGCTCGAGGAACGATTCATGGAACCGGAGCTCGTGGACAGGAGGCTCAGGGACAGGAGGACGGTCAAGGTCAAGGAATTCCCGGACTCCGTGTTCGTCACTCACATCTTCAGCCCCCTCTCCCACAAAGGGCTCTACAACTACTTCCACAGGAAGATGGAGCAGCTCGGCTTCATCCAGAGGGACAAGAATGGGACGCCCGGGAGCAGATACAACAAGAACCCCCACCAGATACGCAGCCTGTTCAGGACCCAGTGGAGCAAGTCCCGGGTCAACCCCGACGTAGGCGAGTACTTCATGGGACATGTCGTGGACAGTCTGGACTACAACAGGGTGCACGACGACAGGGAGTACCGGATAGCCGAGTACCGCAAGGCCGTGCCCTACCTGGACCTGGACCACGAGCGCGCCTTCGGCAAGGTTGACGAGGGCGAGGTGGAGGACCTGAGCGCGCAGGTCAGGGACCTCAAGAGCCAGCTCAAGACCGAGCAGGCGCGCGCGCAGGAGTACAGGCTGCTGGCGGATCAGATGAAGGAGACGATGCCGTGGGTCCAGAAGATGATCGAGAGGGAAAAGGAGCTGGACAGGCTGCGCGCGAGCGCGCAGGCATCAACGAAGGTCTTGAGAAAGGAGCCATAGTCGCCATTGTAGACGTGCAAGGCTACGGTATGCAGCATCTCAGCCTCCAATCTTCTTCCTCTTGTGGTGTGCCCAACATACCGGACCTACATCGCGCTCAACGCTCTTGGGATTCGTGAGAAGATGACCGCAGATCTGACATTTCATTGATTCCATGTCGGTTCTCCTCAAACTGGAGAGCCTCATTGAGCGAGTCAATAAGATGACGAGTCCCGGATTTCATCAGAGTTATCGAACTGTATTGTTTCCCATCGCCTTTATCGCGTGTGTAACCGTTCTCCCATCCCTGGATAACATATTCTCGGGCATCCTCGAACTCCTCTCGAGAGTCATACTCCCCCTCGAGGGCCTTTATCACAAATAAGGTCTCTCCGCCCATGGGAGTGAAGGTCTCCACGAAAATCGTGAAGGGTTCATAAGCGCGCGCGCGAGGAGCCTGAAAAATTCCTCTCAGTGTTGAATGATTTCCTTAGCAGAGTAGAATTTCAATAATTGATGACCTTTTTCATATTTTTCTCGTAAGTTTTAAGCGGTGATGCGCCTCATTAATAGATGTAGAAGGGGGCATTTTGGAAGAGGCAAGCTATCTGAAACTGGCCGAGCACCTGGATCGACTCCCGGGGGGGTTTGCTCCTAGCGAAACCGGTGCGGACATCCGCCTGCTGCAAAGGCTTTTCACGCCGGAAGAGGCAAAGTTGGC
>JAUVYU010000231.1 GCA_030602935.1 Candidatus Bathyarchaeota archaeon
GACCTGGACAAGACCGTCTCGATATTGGCGGATGAGGGGAGGAAGGCCGTGGAGGAGGACGGAGCCCAGGTGGTAATCTTGGGCTGCACCGGGATGACAGGAATGGCTGCCAAGATCTCAGAGAGGTCGGGTATCACTGTCATAGACCCCCTACCAGCTGCCGTGAAGATGGCTGAGTCCTTGGTTAGATTAGGCTTAAGCCATAGTAGGCTGGCGTACATGCAGCCTCCGGAAAAGGACAGGTACCTTTGACTGAAAAAACAGGGCATCCCCCTGTTTAAGGGGGGGGGAACCTCCAGGCGCCCTAGTACTCGGGGAACGTCCTCTTCTTCTTTGGCGGATATCTGAACGCCAGCTTACTGTGGGCGAGCCCCACATCGACGAACAGCTGGGCTAGAGCCAATGCGAGCCCCTCTCCCTCCAGGACGGGCGTCCCGAGCTCCTCTGTGAGCCTCTTCGCAGTCCCCGTCATGCCCGTGCACCGAAGTATCAGGACGTTGGCGCCCTCCTTCATGGCTCTCTTCCCGTCATTCAGGAGTGCATTGTATGTCTTCTCGGCGTCCTGGGCGAGCTCCAGCACGGTGATCCCCCGTGCTGAGATCCAACTCAGATTCTTTCCGAGGACGTTGGCGATGTTCCACGCTGCCTCCCTGGGTCCCACGACGGGTATCTTGAGGACCTCTTTGGCCGCCTCGACGCCCGGGTCGTTCATGCAGCTGACCACAACGGCGTCGTATCCGTTCGCCGCAGCCCATTCCGCCTTCTTCACGACGAAGGGTGTAGCCAACACCTCGTCATATCTGGACTCGATTGAGGCGGGACCATAGTCTATATAGACCACATCGACCTCTGTGTCGGGTCTCACGTAATTTCCGAACCTCTCCCGAATATTCTCCTCGTCTATGACCGTCTTGGTTATGATTGGAATGATCAAACAGATCTTCATTTAATACACCGTTACTATGCACACACGTGGCTCTATAATATTTTTCATGTCGAGTGAAAATTATACTTTGACTATAATCTTAAGGTATTATATTAAAAATGGGTAAAAATTGTTCATCTGGATATTACACTCACTGAGACCCTTTAACGCCTGAGATCGATACTTCAAAAATCTGTGACACCACGAATCTTAAAACCGTCATAGCAACTTTACATGTGGTGTCTTAATGGGAATAAAAATTCTAAGCAAAGAAGACCTCTGGTGCTCGGTGCTGGGAGGAGCTGCCATGGCCACCGGTGGAGGTGGCTCTGCGCCAGACTACGAGAGGTTCAGTGAGATAATCGACCCTCACGTCGAGAACGGTATCAAGTTCAAGCTAGAGGACGTCAGTTCGATCCCGAACGACGAGTATGTGTTCGTAGCCGCCGGCGTCGGCGGAGGTCTGGAGAGGATTAAGCGGGAGAAGTACATGCGGCGCTACACGAGCCTCCAAGACTGGATAAAGGAGATGGACCGCGTCTTCCCCCTCCCCTCATGGGCGGAGATCCCCGGCGACGAGTGGCTGACGATGCCCCACAAGCGGATGATTGAGCTTAGGGGGAAGGAGCCCGTCGCCTACATGCCCTTCGAGTTGAGCCCCAACAACTACCGGGAGTTCATCCGAGCGGGGATGCAGGGCATATCCGTCGTGGACGCAGAGAACACGGGCTACAGGGCCGTCCCCGAGGTCTCCCTGTCGACCCTCAACGTCGTACACGCGCCCATAGCCCCCGCCGTGGTCTGCACGAGCTGGGGTGACTTGGTGGTCTTCGAGAAGTTTCTCAGCTGGCAGAGGGCGGAGGACCTGATCAGGCACGTGGCCATCATCTCCGGTGGGGGCTGCGCAGGGATGATCAGCTTCACCGGGGAGTGGATCAAGAAGGGTGCGGTGGATGGCTCCCTCTCCCTGTCGATGAGGGTGGGTAAGGCCATCCTGGACGCCAGGGAGAAGGGGAGTGACCCTGTGGAGGCCATCACGAAGGCCGCCAACGGATACCTTCTCTTCGAGGGTGAGGTCGCGGCCTACACCAACGAGGGTCGGGACTCCTTCACCTGGGGCAACTCCTGGATCAAGGGGACAGGTGACTACGAGGGTAAGACCTTCAAGCTCTGGTTCCAGAACGAGAACCAGATCAGCTGGATTGACGACAAGCCCTACGTGACATGCCCAGATCCATTCACTGTGGTGGACCGCGAGACGGGTGAGGGCTTCTCCAACTTCAGAGCGGCGAGTTGGACCCAGGGACGGAAGGTAGCGGTCTGGGGGATGAAGGCCGCCCCAGCTTGGAGGACCGCCAGGGGACTGAAGATCTACAATCCAAAGCACTTCGGCTTCGACATCGAGTGGAAGCCCATCGAGGAAGTAGTGAAGTAGATCCCTTCCCCTTTTTCTTTCTTTTTTGTAGATAGAGATACGCGTGGCTGATCTAAACGAATAATAAAATGATGAGGGTTGGTCTAGATTGAACCTAGGAGAGGAGCTCCTTCAGGGCCCTTGCGACCATGGCGCTTGACTGTAACACCGGCTTGCCGGTCTTCTCCCTGATAATTCTCTTATGGTTTTGGTCGAAACCCATACAATTCAGGACTATCAGGTCCACATTCTGCTTCGCAAGCCTGTCACCCAGCTTCTCCACCTCCTCGATGGGACCATAGGGTGAAGCGGAGTCGAGATATGTCACTAGACCGTCCTCCTCCCTCTCCCTTGGGGAACCGCCGACCTGCTGCATCGAGGGCAGGATGGAGGCCATCCTCCCTTTCCTTATTGCAGCTCTTGTCACGCCCCGGATTATGTTGGAGGGTTGCACGACGAGCACGTTGG
>JAUVYU010000128.1 GCA_030602935.1 Candidatus Bathyarchaeota archaeon
TCTCTTCGTGATGGTGCGGGGGACCTCCTCGGGTTCACCGAGAAGGGGGCCATGTGGTACCTACATCTCAGGGTGGCCATGTTTGGCTTGGAGAAGCGCTTTGGGTGCATCTCCCTGGGTCCGAATACGCCTACTAGGATCTTGTTCCGTCCCATCTCTATGTAGGCCGACCCGTCCGCGTGGGGGAGTACTCCGCTCTCTATCTTGATTGGTCGGAGCTCGTCTGGTTTCCTCCCGTCGTATCTCTTCTTTGTTCTCTTACTTTTTTTCTTGCTCATTTAATTTCCTCCTTTAACTCTTTCAGGTACTCCTGCACCCGTGTGGTGAGGCCCGAGATGTGCGCTTCCCGCTCGATCTTCTCGATGACCTTTACGACGATCATCTCATTCTCCCGGCTCCTCCCTTGGATGAGGATCCTTCCGTTCTGCCCGATGACCACGTTGCATCCTGTCGCTTTCAGGATCATGTTCACCATCGAGCCCTTCTTTCCTATGAGCCTTGGTATCTTCGAGGGGATTATGTGAAAGATAAATCCTTCTTTCACCTTCCCCAGGCTCGGTCCTAGGATCGAGAGTATGGGTATCCTCCGTCGGTCCAAGTCGACTATCTTGGCGATTATCGTCTCGCCGACGTCGAGTATCTCTGGCATGACTATGTCCGACCTGAAGGGGGCGTCTATTGCGTCCATGACGTTCAGAAAGGCTTTCTCTGACGCTCCTATGTCTACGAGCCATCGTCCGAGGTCTATGTCGGTGATTTTGTCGATGATCAGGTCCCCTGTAAGGGGGTTGAACCCGGCCTCGAGGGCGATGACTGATACCATCCCTCGGTTGTAGTTTACCAGCCCTATCCTTGATGCGCTGACATGTCCATCGTTGCGGAAAGTGTTGTCGCCCGTCCTGATCCTTCCTTCGAAGAGGATGTCTCCCGGGATCACTAGGTCCCTGTTCTCAAACTTTGCTGACATTGTCGTTCTCCTTTCACTTTATTATCTTCGTCTGGAGGTTGCCCTGGGTGGCTTTCCCGAGGCGGTCTAGGAGCTCCCCCTGCATCGCCGCTGAGATGGAGATCACGGCGATCCATGAGCCGTCCGCGGCCCACTCGTCCCGTTTGATGTCTCCCAGGTTCTTGGCTATGCCGTAGGACTTGGATGAGTACTCGGCGGGTATCTTGATGGCGACCTCTATCGTCTCCATCCTCATGGGCAGTATGGGCCTGAGGGCGTCGACTATGTCCTTGAGCTGCTCCTCGGCGTCTGTGAATGCATCAATGGATACCTTGGCCTCTGCCATGGCGTTCTCTATTCTCAGGGGTGGATGGGGTAGTCTTGTAGATGGGTCCACGTAGGTGCGGGAGATGATGCTGATTATCTGCTTCAGCTTCTGCTCGGTCATCTCCTTCCTCTGCTGGGCGGTGAGCTGGAGGGTGCCCTTCTCGAACATGATCTCGGCCACCTCCAGGGGGTCTGATGTTCCGAATGCCTCCTCGAGTTTGGCGCCGGAGGCCTTCTCACCTTTGTTGGCGTCAGTGAATATCGTTTCTAGCATGAGGACGTTCGATATGTCGGTCAGCTCTCCCCGCTTGTAGAGGAGACCCTTGTCTGGGTCCACCAGAATTTCGAATCTCTCGCCTGAATGCGAGTACCTGACCAGTGTGTATCTGTCACTCATTCTTGGAGCCTTCTACTTGAGGTGTTTCTCTACCTCATCCTCTCCGAGTCTTCTGAAGGCTCTCGTCTCCTTGGGTATCACTGCGACCTTGCAGTTCTTGGAGGTTATCTCGCCCTCCGATGCGATTTTGACGGTCTCGACGGCGAGGGAGATGGCCTCGTCCAGCGTTAAGTCGGGCCTGAACTTCTCCTCGAGGAGCTTGTTTGCCTCTTCGCTCTTCCTTCCCACGGCTGTTGCCTTGTATCCCCTGTATGATCCGCTGGGGTCAGCCGTGAACACTCTGCTCCCCGTCCCGTCGACGCCGGCTATGATCATGCTTACCCCGAAGGGTCTGGCTCCGGCGTGCTGGGTGTATACCTGGGCTTGGTCGCCCATCCTCCTTGTGAGGATCTCTATGTCGACTGGTTCGTCGTATAGGAGACGGTTGCTCTGGCAGAAGACTCTAGACTGGCTTATTAGTACCCGTGCGTCGGAGCTTAGTCCTGCTATTGCGGTTGCGACGTGGGTGTCGAGTTGGAATATCTTCTCGAAGTACTTGGGGTCTTCGAGCTTACTTAGGGGGGTCTCGTTGGCTGCTAGGACCACTCCCTCGGGTGATGTTACGCCTACTATTGGGGCTCCTCTCTTCACTAGCTCTAGTGCGTATTCGACTTGGTAGAGGCGCCCTTCGGGTGAAAATATTGTGATGGCGCGGTCGTAAGCTCTGGGCATAAACAAATTCCAGTCCTCCTTTTTTCCTCTCAGACGTTGGTTTCGTGATTTTACCTCATGGATGTTATTTAAAGGATGCTAATGGGTGTTTGTTGGTTTCTGGTGTGTGTGTCTGTGTGAATGGTGGTGTATGATAAGCGTTTTTTCGCGTGCCCCTGGATTAGGATAAGGGTTCCCGGGTGTTGTCTTTTCGGTAAAAAATAGGTTGAATCTTTGAGATTCAGTTCATGTTAGACTGTCTGACCCAGAAAAGTGTAAGCCATGTGAATTAGATTCCTGTAAAGAAAAATCTTTATTGTCAGTACCCTATTTCCTGTGGGGGATAAGATGGGGGCATTTTCAAAGAGAGAGTTAGAGTATCTGAGAGAACAGTTGTTAGGCAGGTTAGCCACAGTCTCAAGGAAGCAGGTTCCTCAGGTGACCCCTGTAGGGTTTGGCGTCGATGAGGACAGAGTGTATGTTAACATCAAACACACGTCAAAGAAAGCTAGGAACATAAGGGGTAACCCGAGGGTTTCCTTTGTTGTGGATGATTTTCCCCCATGGGATGGAACAGCAGAGGGACTTCATGGGGTATTGATAAGCGGTAAAGCGGAGCTGATATCAAGCGGCAAGCTTCATGAAAAGGGTCGAGACCTCATCGAGGAGAAGTTTCCAGGGTATGAGGAGAATTTTGGGGTCAGAGAGGATGGCTGGAGCAAGTACATCCTTGTGATCACTCCAATCAAGGTTTCAAGCTGGGGCCTGACCTAGATTTGCGTACGCCCCCATGCTCTTTTCTTAGCTTCTACTCCCTACCAACTTTCTTAACGCCTCATAAATACGGTAACACCGTTGTCCCTCCTCGGAGCTGGTGGTCCACTAGATATCATTCAAGTAGCACATAACCCATAAAGTTCGCGCGCGCTGGGGAGAAGAGGCAGATCCCTATAGCCGTATAACTCTTAAGTTATAATAAATCAATAACAGATCGACTGATCACCATGAGCGGAGAAGAGATGAGATGGGATCTATCTCAGCTGGTCGAGAGCACGGACCCGGCGTCTATAAGGCTGACGCTGGAGTCCATGGTGGCTGAGGCTGAGAAGATCCGGGAGAAGTACTACGGCGAGATCGGGGGCCTGGACGCCGAGGGCCTCCTAGGGCTCCTAGAGCTGAACGACTCCATGCCCCTAAAGTACGGGGGCGTGACCCTCTACTGCAGGCTGCTCTACTCCGCCAACGCCCTCGACGACACCGCCAAGCAGCTCAACGACGCCTCCCGCACAGCCATCATGAAGAGGGACCAGACCCTGGCCTTCGTCGACATCGAGATGGGCAAGCTCCTGGCCGGCAACCCCGCCCTCGTCGAGGATCCCGCCCTCGCGGAGTACGAGCACTACCTAGAGAGGATCCTGAGGCGGGTGCCCCACATGCTCTCGGAGGAAGAGGAGAGGCTGATACTCGCCAAGGACAAGAACGGCGTCTACGCATGGCAGCAGCTCCAGAACGACTGGCTCTCCATCCGAACATTCGAGATCGATGTAGAAGGCGAGAAGAAGACCATGCCCTACGGGGAGATAATTGGCCTCTACCAGAGCCCCGACCGTGACCTCCGGATGAGGGCGAACCAGGTCGTCTACGAGGAACTGGGCAAAGACGA
>JAUVYU010000127.1 GCA_030602935.1 Candidatus Bathyarchaeota archaeon
CCGCATGATGGCCCAGGGGGAGCCCACCGAGAAGCAGCTAACCACCTACAAGGCCCTCGTCAAGCTGAGGAAGGCCGCGATGGCCGCCATCAAGCCCGGCGTCAAGTGCAGCTCCGTCTACGAGGCCGTCAAAGAGAAGGCGGCGACGAAGGGCGTCGAACTGCTACCAGGCCTGGGGGTAGGTCACGGGGTCGGCGTCACCTCCTACGAGCCCCCCTACCTGACCGCTTCCGAGGACGCGGAGCTGAGGTCAGGGATGGTTGTCGTGCTCAGCCCGGTCATCCGCGGCCCAGAGGGTGAGATTATGATGTCGAAGGACACGGTGATCGTGGAGGATGGGGGTTGCAGGCTCGTCGGCTGGTACATGGACTGGCGTGAGCCGTACGTGGCGAACTACACCCTGTAAGTACCCACACCCTTCTTTCTATTATCAGAGCTTGAGCTTCATTCCGTCGTATGCGACCTCGAAACCAGCGCCCCTGAGATTCTTAATGGCAGGATGGCTCGGGTCGAGCAGGGGGTTCGTGTGGTTGAGGTGAGTGTAGGCCACCCTCCCGATGTCCCTCCCCCTCAGTATCTCAACGCTCTCCTCCACGGGGACATGCCCGAGGTCGTAGGAGGTCTTGTTCAACCCGCTGATCCTGTTCAGCTCGTCGTCCCACCAGAAGGTGGCGTCCAGCATGAACAGATCTGAGCCCTCGACCCGCTCAAGCAGATCTTCGGTCAGGAGCCCCAGATCCGGAGTGTAGACGAATCTCCTCCCATCGGCTTCCAGCTCGTAGCCGTATGTGCTGCTCGGGAAGCATAAGCCGTCCTCCATCCTGTCGGTGTGGTCTATCTCGAAGCCTGTTACCCTGAGCCCGTCGAGGAGGTCCAGCCTCTCCCCCTCCATGAGGTCATGGGGGACGACGTAGTCACGGGCCAGCCTCCCAAGGTCCCCGAAGAAGCTATTTTGATCGTCGGATCCGAAGAGGAATCTCATCAGGTCGGGGGGGCCGTGTACGGGTATCTCGAAGCTCTTCCCGGTCGAGAACTCGGCGATGCCGACTGTGTGGTCTCCGTGACCGTGGGTTAGGAGCACCCCGTCGATCCTGCTCTGGCGCCCATGCTCTGCCTCCTCAAGCTTGGGGGTCAGCCCGACGCCCTCCAACTGGAACTTCAGGTCCGGACCGGCGTCTATGAGCACATGCTGCCCTCCGTCCAGGGAGACCGCTACGGAGGATCTGGTCCTCCTAAGCTTGGGATTTTCCCGGGCACGGCTGCAGTTGGGGCAGCAGCAGTCCCACTGTGGAACGCCGCCGTTAGCGCCTGAACCCAAAACGGTGACTAACATATACTAACAAGATCGACCTGGCTTTTATTAAGAAAATGGGCAGGTGGGAACAGCCTTTTCACCCTTCGACGCATCTTCAATGCCTGTATGACCGGCGTCTACAGGCCTGCCGAGGACTCCGAGCTGCTCCTGAAGCATGCGCGGCCAAGGTTCAGGGGCTCAGTGCTTGACATGGGGACGGGGAGCGGATTCCTGACTGTCGAGGCGGCCTCGGATCCAAGGGTTGAACGTGTGGTCGCAGTAGACATCGATCCAGACGCCTTGGACTCCGCCAGGAGTAGGGCTGGAGCAGCAGAGTTGATCGTTGACATAGAGTTCGTGCTCGGTGACCTCTTCGAGAGGTTGGAGGGTGAGCGGTTCGATCTCATCATGTTCAACCCGCCGTATCTACCCTCGGAGGGGGACGCCGATGAGCCCTCGTGGTCAGGGGGCGCTGCGGGAAACGAGGTGATGCTCAGGTTCCTAGAGGAGGCAGGTGAGCACCTCAATCCCAATGGAGACGTATTGATGATCTACTCATCGAAGTCGGGGTTCACACTCACTGAAGTAAACGAAAAATACTACGCCACAATCCTGGAGGAGCTGCCCCTTTTCTTCGAGAGGCTCTACTGCGTCCTGCTCCGACCCCTCTAGCCCCTCTGGAGGCCTAGGTAGAATCCGCCGATGGCGGCTGCCCCGAACGGCGCGTGGGCTATGAAGTCGACGAGGAGGTTCTGTGTGCCAGCGGCTTGCCCGACGAGCTCGTTCGCCCAGTTTTGGAGGGCCCCGTAGTCAATGGCGATGATGTCCTTGTAAGCGAGGTACTGGAGCCCCAGGAATGCCATTCCTATTATCACAGCGACCATTTTAGCCGCCTTTTTCAAAGCCCAGCCTGCTAGGAACCCGCCTATGCCGCCGACGCCTATTTCTCCGGCTAAAGGGGTCAGGATATTTGATAATTCAAGCATCTCGAATAAAGTAAGTAAAAATGAAGTATTTAAGAAGTAGGTTTAGTTCTGACTGATGGTTGTACCCGCCTCGCCTTTTAGGGCGTCCACGGCCTTCGCCAGCGAGGTGATGATGGATCTCTCCCCTCCCTCCTCGACGAACCTGGTGCAGGCCTCGACCTTAGGCCCCATGCTCCCCGGAAGGAAGTGGCCCTCCTCGGAGTACTTCCAGGCTTCCACGGGGGTCATCCTCTGGATGGGTCTCTCGCCTGGCTTCCCGTAGTCGAGCTTTGCACAGTCGACGTCGGTGAGGACGAGGAAGATATCGGCGCCCACCTCCTTCGCCAGGACGCTGCCAGCCCTGTCCTTGTCGATGACAGCGTCGACCCCCCTCCAACCAGCCGTCATCGTTCTTAATGACCGGGATGTCTCCCCCCCCCGAGGCGATGACTATCATCCCGGCGTCGACCATCCTCTTGATGGCCTTCCCCTCGATGATTCTCAGGGGGATGGGTGAGGGCACGACCCTTCGCCACTGGCGGTCACCATTCGGGCGGACGTGCTTCACCGTCCAGCCGTTCTCCTCCCCGTTCTTCTTTGCCTCCTCCTCCGTGTAAAAGGGGCCGACAGGCTTATGGGGGTCAACGAAGTCGGGGTCATCCCTGTCCACGAGGACCTGGGTCACCACCGTCACGACCTCCCAGCCGTCCTCTCCTAGGAGGTTGCGGAGGCTCTGTTGCATCATGTAGCCTATCTGGCCCTGCGTCATCGAGCCGAGGACTACCAGGGGCTGAGGCGGCACAATGTTCTGAGCTTGCTCCTGCTGAATGGCCAGGTTCCCTACCTGGGGACCGTTACCGTGAGTTAAAACGATCTTGTAGCCCTGCTTGGCTATCTCCGCTATCTGCCTGCAGGCCACGGCGACGTTCCTCATCTGCTCCTCGACGGTGCCCCTCTCATCGGGCTTCTTGATGGCGTTGCCGCCGAGGGCGATCATGACGCATTTATCCATATTGCCGTTTCAACCTCGGAAGGAGAAGAGAATCGTTTTCTACAATATAAAAATATATGTAATTATCTCTTATTTCATGCCATTGTAAAAATGATAAATCAGTGAAACTCCCTTATTTATTTGAGTTTTCTGGCTTTTCCCCTTATGAACACCCATTTATGGTCGGGCCACAGCCACGTCCAGAGGAAGATGGGAGATGGGTTAACGTAGAAGACCCTGTCTGCGACCCGTCTGAGGTCTTCATCGAGCTTCCAGGGATCCGGCACGTGCTCCATGACGTGGCAGCAGACGACGGCTCCGAAGCTCTTGGATGCGAAGGGGAGGGGAGCCGGGGAGGGCTCGATGAGCATGAAGTTGGGTATGTCCTGCTCCACGATGTCGACGTTCAAGTCCCCGAAGGATGTCTCCTCGCAGCCGTAGTTCAGCAGGGGCTTCCCGACCTTGGCGGCGTAGGTCCGCGCCATCTTGGCCGCGTGCATCCTCTGAGCCACCTTCATGAGGTTCTCGATGTGAACCCAGAATGAGGCGGCGAGGGAGGCGAACCCAAGGAAGAGGAGTCTCCGCACGCTTAACCTGTAAGGATTCATCAACCCAGATTAGTACGATTAAATTTTTAAGATTACGCGTTGGAGCCAGATAATGGGCTTGCGCCCTACTCTCGCTTCATCTCTATGACGGAGTCCTTGGTACCAACGAAGGCAATCTGGGCGTATTCCAGGAAGAGCCCTGTCTCGAGAACCCCCGGTATCGCCTTGAGCTCCGCCTCAAGTAGAC
>JAUVYU010000046.1 GCA_030602935.1 Candidatus Bathyarchaeota archaeon
GGTAGTGGGCGAAGGTGCCGATCTGGGCCTGCTGTCCGTGGGTGTAGAGGATCATGTGGGACTCCATGTGGCCGTCGGCGAGGTTCAGGAGGGTCTCTATGAGCTTGATGAGGGCCTCAGCGATCTCCAGGAGCTCGGCCCTGGTGACCATCTTCATGTCCACCATGACCTGGTCGTTCCTGCTCCGGCCTGTGTGGACCATGCCCCCGACCTCGACGCCGATCTTCTCGATGACGCGGCCCTCGATGTACTCGTGGATGTCCTCGTACTCTGCGCCGATCTCTAGTTTGCCGTCCTGCCACTCCTGCTTGATCTCCTCGAGGGCGTTCAGTATCTCGCTAAGAGTTTCCGCAGGGATTACGCCCTGCTCGTGGAGCATGATGTCGTGGGCCTCTGTCCCGTCGATGTCGTACTCGAACATTCGGAGGTCCTCGACGACGCTGGTGTGGAACCGTGCGGTCCTGTCGTCGAACTTCTTTGAGAGCCTCGATCTGAATAGGCTTGACAATTGATTCACCGTTGCGAATCTGAGGAAACAGCAGGGCTTAAATAAGTTATGACTGGGACACGCCCTCCGGGGACCTGAGGAAACTATCAAACAATCTTCATAAAAAAACTGTGAAAATAGTGGATAAAATAGAATTTTCATAGAAAATTAGGGATACCATGCAAAGCATTATTACAAGTTTACCATACACTTCGCTGTACAATCCATGTCAAAAACAAACATATTCAACGAAAGGACGATCGAGGGCTGCCTCGCGGCCCCCGGTAGCAAGTGGCGAAGGTATCCCTCAGACGTCATCCCGATGTACGTGGCCGACCCGGATTTCCCGGTCGCCGACGAGATAAAGGACGCGCTGATCAAATCGGTCCGTGAGGAGGACCTGTTCTACAACACCGACGTCGAGATAAGGGAGGCCATAGCCGACAAGATCACGGCTAAGAATAAATTCAACGCGACCTACGAGGATGTCCTCATAACCCAGGGTGTGAGCCCGGGTATGTGGCTCGCCATCAGGCATGCCTGCAAGGAGGACGGGGACGAGGTGGTGGTCACGAACCCTATGTACGGCCCATTCTCCTCCGCCGCGAGAGCGACGAATACTAAGGCCCTCATCTGGAACCTGGACTTCGAGGACGGATACAGGTTCGACATCGATGTTCTCAAGGAGATGATCACGCCGAAGACGAAGCTCATCTTCGTCTGCAACCCCCACAACCCTACTGGCAGGATGCTGACGATGGAGGATCTGAAGGGCATAGCTGACGTGGCGGTGGACAAGAACATCAAGGTCTTCTCTGACGAGCTCCACGAGGACATCACATTCGACGGGAGGAAGCACATAAGCATCGCCTCCCTCAACCCCGAGATCGAGGCGCTTACCATGACCAGCTGGGGCTTCTCCAAGACCTTTGGCGTCGCCGGCCTCCAAGTTGGCTACATGTGCTCCACGAACAAGGAGGCAATGGACGACGTACGGGTCCAGTCGAGGAGCGCCATGAGGGGCACCTCGACCCTATCGAAGGCCGCGGCCCCCGTGATGCTGAGCAGCGCCCTCGACTGGTGGAGGGAGGGCCTACTGGTGCATATGCACAAGATCAGGGACATCGTCTACAAGAGGTTTGACGAGATCGGGGGCATCAGTTATCCCCAGCTAGAGGGCACGTACCTCCACTTCCCCAAGTTCGACTACGGGATGACCAGCAAAGACCTGCTTGAGTACCTCGTCAAGGAGGGAAAGATCGGCCCCGCATCCGGAACCGGCTACGGCACCAACGGCGAGGGACACCTCCGCTTCTGCATCGCCACCAGCGAGAGCATCCTCAACGAGGCGTTAGACCGCCTAGAGAGGGCGCTCCATAAGCTGAAAAAGTAAACTACCCACACCATTTTTCTAAATATTCTATTCATCCCAGATTTCATCAGGCGTGGAAATCTCTGGATGATAACGGATAATACGTGTATTCCACGGGAGAATCTGATGTGCGAAGACTACTTGCCTAGGGCTCGCATCTTCTTGCCCGAGCTCGTGAGGCCTCTGAAGACCCTTCCCCTCTGCCCCTTGGATGAATGCTTGATCTTCGGGGTCCTGAACCCCTCCTTGCGGGCCGTCGCCACCCATCCCTTCAGGCTCTCTACGTTCTCTGGGTAGCTTGTGCTCCGCCTTTGGTCCACGGGTACACCGAGGTGGCGGGCCTCTCCTGGGTTAAGCTCTACCTCCTTCAGCTCTCCTAGGGAGAATCCTTTCCCAGTCTTCACTCTGGAGCCGCGTTTCACGATGGGGGAGATCATCCTTACCATGACGGTCACCTGTATGACTTCTGCTTCTTTGCCCGAGCGCTTGGGCCACCGAACTTTTTGGGCTCCTTCCTTCGGGCGTCGCCGGCGAGCATCGTCCTGTCGTAGTCTATGTAGGTGGTCCTGAGCTTCTTGCTCCGGGTCCATTTGACCAAGGCCTGGGCGACCCCCATCCGGACTGCCTCGGCCTGGCTCATGTAGCCTCCGCCGTAGACTTTTACCTTGATGTCAACCTTCTCGGCGATTTCCCCAGCGAGTACGAGGGACTCCATGATCTTCTCCCTCGCCATCTGGGGCTCATAGAGGTGAATCGGTGTGTTGTTAACGCGTACGCGCCCCTTCCCCTCGGTGATGACGACCCTCGCCTTGGAGGTCTTCCTCTTCCCGGTGGTCAGCAGCGTCTTCCTCTTTGATGACATTGATTATTCCTTCCAGCCGATGTTCTTAGCTATCTCGCCCATGGTTATGTACCTGCCCCGCAGCCTCTTCAGGTGGGCGTCGGCTATGCTCTCCATCTCGGAGTCCCTCAGCTGCCGTGGGACCCCGATGTAGACCTTCAGCCTGCCGAAGGCGTCCCGGCCCCGAGGCTTCCTGCGGGGGAGCATCCCCCTGATCGTCTTGCGGACGATTGCATTGGGCTTCCTGTAGTGGAATGGCCCCTTGTCCTGTCGGCCCCCCACCTCAAGGAACACCTTCCTTTTCTTGATTATCTGGAGACGCCTCCCGGATACCACGATGTTCTCAGCGTTAACAATATCTATACGCTCACCCTCGAGTAGCCTCTTGGCCACTATGCTCGCCATCCTACCGAGGATTAGCCCATCAGCATCGATCACCGTGTTGCCATGTCCGCTCATACGTCTCCACCTAACATTAGGCCTTTATTTCGAAGTGCGTAGACTCTGAAACCGTCAGGGCGTATAAAGGTTTTCGCTTTTTAAACGGTCTTCTCACGGGTAGGAAACGCCCTTGAAACTGTGTTTCAGCGATATTCAATCGTCATGTCTGCCCACCAGAAGGTTTACAGAGGCTATCCCAATGTCGAAGCCATTCTCTGGATAGGCCTCTCACAGTCTTCAACCAAAAAAGTAATAGATACAACTAGGGTAATTCTCGGTCGAGGTGAAGCAATATTTCAAAGGTTGAGGACGTAGCCTCGGCGAAGCTCGAGTCTGGAGACGAGATCATTAAGAAGTACTATGGGAAGCTCGACGGGAGCGATGGAGCCCTGATAATGTCCAGGAAGAAGTACGTCTTCGTGGAGTCTAAGGGGTTCATACGCAAGACCTATACTGCCATCCTGGATGTGCCCCACGAGAACGTCGAGGACATGGTCCGCGAGGGCACGACGAAGATGACCCTGAAGCTCAAGGACGGTAGCTCACATGAGTTCGTGACGTTCAAGCTGCCTGTTGACGTGATCAAGGAGGATCTGGAGCTCTTCTTAAAAGATGGTACATTACCATCTCCAGACCTCTAAGCGGACGCTGAAATAAGATCTAAAATAAAAACATCCACGCCTTTCTTTGGGTACCATCAGCATTGGGATTGTCTCGGTTTTTCACAAAACACTCGTCCCCGAGGGAGTCAAGAAGACTTCCGAAGCCACGGCATATGTTATTTAGATATAGGCGGTATCTAACCACCAACAATTCGTGAAAGTGGGCTTGATGTGATATGTCCGGGAAGGGTAAAAGGAGCTTGACCGTGGAGGATCTCGCAGAGATCAGGTCGATCAGGGAGGCCAAGGTCTCTCCGGATGGGGAGAGGGTGGTTTACCTCCTAAGCTCAACGAAGCTTGAGGAGAACAAGAAGGAGAGCGATATCTACGTCGTTCCTACCAAGGGTGGCGAGGCGGTTAGGCTCACGGAGACTGGTAAGTGCAGTATGCCGAGGTGGTCCCCCAACGGCAAGATGATCGCATTCGTCGAGAAGGGGGAGGAGGGGAAGAGCGCCATCACCGTCATGGCCCCCGACGGGAAGGGGAAGAGGAAGGTCTGGGAGTACGAGGTGAGCAACGCCAGCCTCGGCGTCTCCACCGTCGGGAACACCATAGAGTGGTCCTCCGACGGCTCCAAGATCGCCTTCCTCGCCACGCTGGAGCCCTACGACAAGGACGCCAAGGTCAAGGTCATCACCCGCCTCCAGTACAAGGCATTCTTCGGCAACTCAGACATGAGAAGGAGGCACATATTCGTCGTCTCCCCTCTGGGGGAGGAAAGCCCCAAGCAGCTCACCTTCGGTGACTACGACGAGCACTCCATCGCGTGGTCCCCGGACGGGAAGGAGATCGTATTCGTCTCCAACCGCACCGGGAAGGCAGACCTCAACATGCACCTGGACATCTACGCCGTCGACGTGGAGACAAAGGAGATAAGGAGGATCACCGAGTCCGTCGGAGCCGAGTACTACCCCAAGTGGTCACCGGACGGGACGAAGATCGCCTACACCGCCACGACGAGGGGGAACACGAGCAACGAGAGCACCCCTGAGGACCGGCACATCTGGGTCGTCAACTCCGACGGCAGCAACCCCCGGGACATAACTGGCGATTATGACAGGCCGTGCACAGCACCCTGCTGGTCGCCTGACGGGAGCAGGATCTACTTCACGACCTCTGACCGGGGGAGGACCCCTATCTGCTCCGTCTCACTAGAAGGGGGAGACGTGACCAAGGTCAAGGAGGGAAACTGCAGATATGGCATCCTGGACACTGGAGCTGGGAAGATTGTCTACAGCATGTCGGATCCTAGGACCCCGGGAGATGTGTACTCAGCGGATCTTGACGGCGGGAATGAGGTCAAGCTCACGGACGTCAACGGCTTCCTAGGGGAGGTGGAGCTGGTCTGGCCCGAGGAGTTCACATTCAAGTCCTCCGACGGCTGGGACATCCAGGGATGGCTATACAAGCCAGCGGACCTCGACGAGGCGAAGAAATACCCGGGCATCCTCAGCATTAAGGGCGGCCCCTCGGGGATGGGCGGGTGGTCCTGGAACTCCCGGGGCCAGCTCCTCGCAGCCCAGGGGTACGTCCAGTTCGGGGTCAACTACCGTGGGAGCTCGGGGTACGGCCAGGCTTTCACCGACGCCGTGGTGGAGGACATGCTGGGCGGGGAGTACAGGGACAACATGGAGGCAGTGGATCACATCCTGAGTACGAGGGATTACGTTGATCCCGAGAGACTGGGGGTCTACGGCGGGAGCTACGGGGGCTACCTCACCAACTGGATTGTCACCCAGACCCACAGGTTCAAGGCGGCTGTCTCCATCTCATCCATCAGCAACCTCTTCAGCCAGTGGGGCTGCTCAGCCCTCTCCAGCTGGGTCGAGGTCGAGATCAAGGGCCTCCCCTGGGAGAAGCTGGACCTCATGATAAAGCAGTCACCCATAATGCAGGCGGATAAAGTGAAGACTCCGGTTCTCTTCATCCATGGCGAGAAGGACCACGACACCCCCATAGTCGAGGCCGAGCAGATGTTCGCCGCCCTCAAAAAGTACGACGTGGAGACCGTGTTAGTGCGTTACGTCGAGGAGGGGCACGGGGTGAGGAGAAAACCCGCGAATCAGCTTGACGTCATGAGGCGGCTCATCGCATGGTTTGACGGGCACATCTAGTATGACAAGCCCGACTCCGATCGCGCTCCATCACTGGGAACATTCAGACGGTTTTCTTGAAACATACGCACGGATCCCGATGAAATGTATCTTCTGCGGGTACGTTCTGCGGGTCCATAATCCAGTTATTTAGGTCCAAATGACCACAATAAAATGGTCAAGGAGAGGAGAAGCTACAACTGCAACCTGGATACCCAGGAGAGGCGGCTCTACTGCTTCAAGAAGAGGGCGAGCAAGGCCTGCCTGAAGCCCAGATTCCTGGGGTATCGCTGCCCCAACATGGTCTATGAGAAAGCGGACGTCATGGACGAGGCGAAGAAAGGGACCAAGAAGATTACCGCTCCAGCAGGCTTCACAGAAGAGGCTCAGGATTACGTTAAGAGGTACAGGCCGAAGCTCAAGCTCGTCCAGGACTACCTGACAGCCATCCCCGCTCAGTGACAGACGCTCAAAGGGAACCCATCAGGCCGAACCTGACGTAGATGTAGGCCATCGC
>JAUVYU010000174.1 GCA_030602935.1 Candidatus Bathyarchaeota archaeon
GGACGGCGTGCTTATAAGGCTGCTTATCGTCCCCATGAGCCCCATCATACGGGCCCTCTCCTCGGGGGGTGTGAGGTCCGCCACCAAGGCCTGCCAGACCGGGCCACCCATGGGCCCCCACATCGCCCCACCTAGGCCGCTAGCCGTGGTCCCCAGCCCCCTCACCGCGGCGATGTGCCAGAAGCCCTGGGAGAAGGTGAATCCCACGATGGAGAACGAGGCCAGGATACGGGAGGTCACGATTATGGGCTTCCTGCCTATCCGGTCCCCAAGCATTCCGCTCGGCGTGGTCAGCAGCATAATTATTATGCTAGCCCCTGTCCCGATGAGGCCCCACTGGGTCGTCGTGAGGCCCACCACCTCGATGCCGTAGATTACCATGAACGACATCATGAGCCTCAGGGCGAAGGCGCTGATGGCGGCGACCCCCGTGAGGATCCAGACGTCCCTGGGCATGCTCATTAGCTCCTGTACAACGCCCTTCTTGGGCCCCTCCGAGCGCTTTCTGGCCCTGGTCGGCTCAAGGGTCTCCTCGATGTACCGCCATCTTATTGCTATAGAGAAGAGGGAGACCGCTGCGGAAGCCATGAGGATATACCTGCATCCCTGGATGACCCCGAAGTAGTCCATGATGACGCCGCCCATGAGGCTCGTGACGATCATGGGTAAAGAGGTCACAGTGCGGTACATGGCGATCCCGGAGCCCCTTTTCTCCGGGGGGATGGACTCCGCTATCAACGCGTTCAAGGCTGGCAACCCCAGCATCCCAGCCGAGCTGAGGATGAAACCGGGAGCCGTGTGGACCCAGCTAGCCGAGTACAGGAAGACGAGGGGGGAGAGCAGCCTTATATCCGAGCTGACGACCAGGAGCTTCCTCCTCCCAAGCCTATCAGCCAGTATCCCTCCGGGGAGCTGGAATACTATCCCCGAGATCGTCTCAAGCATCAGCAGGAGCCCCAGCTGCTCCTTGGTCCCCCCGAGCTCCAATATGTAGAGGCCCCTGTAGGGCCACCACAAGAAGGCCGTGAACATGAAGAGTGCCTGACTTATGGTGACGACTACCATGTTCCTATTGGAGAAGGTCTCACGCATCACCTTGAGGAACGACACGCTTCTAAGAACATAACCTTAAAGTCAATATAAGGGAAAAGGGGTCCTATATCACCATTTCTGCAGCCGCCCCTCTTTGACATCACCGTTTTATATCCGCCAGCGTTTCAATATGTGACTTGAAATGAGTTCGGACAGGGACGTATGCTTCGGCAGAAGGAGTTCCACAGTCTGGCCCATCATCATCGGGGTCCTGATAATATTCGCAGGGCTCATCGAGCTGTTCGGGGGCACCTACGCATGGCTTAACTGGGACACCCTGTGGCCCTACCTCATGATAGCGTTGGGGCTACTCATAGTAGGGAACTCGCTGTACAAGCGGTGACACATTCACCCCATCATTTCACTATGCTGTAAACCCTACTCCAGAGCACCTTTCACGGAGGAGAAAGCGAGCATAATTATTGTGCGCGTTTCGTAGATGGGCGGAGTCGACGTAGACCTTGTTCTTCCCCAGGTCCGGGAACTCGTTCCCCTCTGTGGGATTCACGTAGAGGTGCGTGTTGCTGACGACATGGGAGCGTGCGCGGCGTATCTATGAGACCTTGTACTTCTCATAGAGCTTCCGCAGCTTGGAGTTGAGCTCCCGGGCCCTCTCCTCGGACTCGGAGACCTTGAGCTCCTCACACTCGTATCCCACGACCTCCCGCATCAGCTCCACGTTCTCCTCGACGAAGACCACGGTCCCGTCGTCCTTCACCCTCTCGATGCCGTCAAGCCTGGCACCTGCCCTGTTTATCTCCACCGCCTCCTCCAGTGACAGCCCCGGGAGCACCACCTCCGCCCCCTCAGCGCTCAGCCGCGCCGGGTAGGCACCGGGCAACCCCTGCGGGCCAGCAACGCATGAGCAGACCTCGCCTGTGTCGAAGTAGATGGCCAGAACGTGCTTCAGGAAGGACGCGGCCGTCCTCATCTGATCCACCAGGGGCCCCGTGTACTGGACCTTGGCGGCGTAGCCGGCCTCGATGTAGATCCTCGTCATCTTCTCGTTGGGGAACCTCTGGGAGACGTCCTCCCCGTCCACCAGAATCTTGAGCCAGTAAGGCCCGTCAAGGCCGGCGGTGTAGTATGAGCCGTGGTGGCCGACGCCGTAGACAGTGACGCTTCTGTAGGGCACCCCCATCTCCCGGGCGACGATCCTCTTGATCCTGGAGCAGGCGAGGTCCATGTTTCCCCCTCCGCAGGCGGGCTCCAGCCCGACCTTGCTGAGGACGACGTTCGTGAGGTCCGGGAAGGCCCCGTTCACCACCTGGGTCTCTATCCCCGACCTCTTCACCGCCTCCATGAGCTTGTGGGCGAGGGTGAGGTGGTTGGGAAGCCAGGGCCCGATAGGGGAGATCTTCCTGTAGACGTCCATGGGGAGCAACCGGGTGATCCACCAGGACCCCAGGGATGAGAGATTGCAGACCACCGACGGCTTCACCTCCTTCAGGAGCTCGGCGGTCCCGGGGACGTCGAAGAGATCTATCTTGCGGAAGCTAAGGTCGGGGTAGTTGCCCATGTTGTGGGCGACGTGGAGGGCCTCCTTGACCTCGAAGCGCCTCTTCTCCTCGTTAATGTCCGCCCCGACGACCCTGATATCGCTGTACTTGCTAGCGATGATGTACATCATGTCGTGGCCCACGCTGCCAGCGGAGCCTATGAGCAGAAATGAATCCAAACCAAGACACACCTCAAGAATCCTTACAAGTAAAATATGATGACCCTGGGCTTAAATGACTATTCGTGGAACATGCAGCGGATCTAGCCCTGATGCTCATATCGTCGAGGTCTGCGGTTCCGTGCCCTAACTCTTGAGCCTCACCCTTTCTGGTTCGGTTCTGACACCCAGAAGCAGCTCTGGTGGAGGTAGTCCTCCTGCCAGTCGCCTGGCCAGTCCCTCATCCTTGAGAGGTTGCTCAGGCGGTCCGCGAACTTCACCATGATGGCCTTCCTCGTCTTGAGAACGGGGAAGTAGCGGCCGGTCTCCTTGTCCCCCTGGAACGTGAGCTCCAGGACGAGGTCGGCGATCTCCCGGTTGAACTCGTGGAGGATCTCCTCGTACGTTGTGTCAGTGTCCTCTATTGTGTCGTGGAGTATCCCCGCGCAGAGCACCTCCTCATCGTCGGTCACATCCCTCAGGATGCTGTGGACCTGGACGATGTGCGCGAAGAAGTAGGGCCTCCCCTGGTCGTCCAGCTGCCCCTTGTGCTTCTCACTGGCGAACTCCAGGGCCTTGTCCTCTCATCTACCCATCTCAATCACTCGATATCGTACGATAAACACTAACGATCCTTTCGATTTTTATGTTT
>JAUVYU010000039.1 GCA_030602935.1 Candidatus Bathyarchaeota archaeon
CCGTCGTACCCCCGCTGCTCCTGGGCCAGCCCCTCCAGGTCTGGGTCTACAAGTCACTGGTCATGCTCGTCGTCGCCTGCCCCTGTGCCCTGGCCATCTCCACTCCCGTCGCCATGGTCTCCGCCATCTCCAGTGCGAGCGTGAATGGCGTGCTCGTCAAGGGGAGCACCTTCATTGAGCAGGTCAGCCGGACAAAAGCCTTCGCCTTCGACAAGACGGGCACCGTCACTCGGGGGGAGCTCGGCGTCACCGATGTGGTCTCGTTCACCGTGCCCGAGAGGGAGGTCCTGAGGCTGGCTGTGGCGTTGGAGGCGAAGGCGGAGCACCCCATCGCGCGGGCGATCCAGGAAAGGGCGGAGGCCGAGGGGGTCGAGGTGGAGGAGACGACGGATTTCAGGGCCTTCGTGGGGAGGGGCGTGGAAACGTGCGTGGATGACACCACCTGCTGCGTCGGGAACATGCGGCTTTTCGAGGAGCTGGGCATTCCCGTCGTGAACGGCGTCGTCGACGAGCTTGAGGGGCAGGGCAAGACGGTTGTACTCGTCTCTCAGGACGGCTGCACCGTTGGAGCGATTGCCCTCATGGATCGACTGCGTGCGGGGGCTGTGGAGGTGGTCTCTGAGCTGAAGGGCATGGGCGTCCACGTGGAGATGCTGACCGGGGACAATGAGGTCACCGCTAGGGCCATATCCGATAAGCTAGGCTTGGACGGTTTCTCGGCTAATCTTCTCCCCGAGGAGAAGGTGGCAGCCATCGAGGGGCTCCGTGAGCGGTTTGGCACCGTGGCTATGGTCGGTGACGGGGTCAACGATGCGCCTGCGTTGGCGGCTGCGGATGTGGGGATCGCGATGGGGGCGATCGGGAGCGATGTGGCGTTGGAGACGGCGGACGTGGCGCTGATGGAGGATGAGCTGGGGAGGATCGTCTACCTGGTGAGGCTGAGCGGGGCGACCATGGGCAGGATCAGGGAGAACATCGCGGCCTCCATCCTGGTCAAGCTGGGGGTGGCTGCGCTCGCCTTCTTCGGGTTTGCGAGCCTGTGGATGGCCGTGGCTGTGGGGGATATGGGGCTGAGCCTTGGGGTAATCCTGAACTCACTGAGGCTGGGAAGCATCCAGGCTCGGACCTACGGCGTGGATGAGAGCGCTTGATTTAGGTTTAATATTATATAGCCCTGGGGCCCTATTTTTAACCATGATTCCTGAGACTTTTACCATTGTCCTAGCTACTTTCGTCGTGAGCCTGTTCTCGCTTAGCGGCATATTTACGCTGTCGCTTAATGAGAAGCGCCTCCACTCCATACTGTTCTTCCTACTGGCGTTCTCGGCGGGTTCCATCTTCGGTGCGGCTATGTTCGAACTTCTTCCCGAGGCGGTGGAGTTGGTGGAGGGACGCGTGGTGTTTCTCTACATCTCGTTCGGGTATCTGGCGTTCTACTTCCTTGAGAGGTTCATCTACTGGTATCACGGTCACGGGCATCACGAGGATATGGAGGAGTTCGAGGCGGAGGAGGCGAGGGGCTTCGCGTACCTGAACCTGCTGGGCGATGGCATCCATAACTTCATCGACGGGATGGTCATCGCGGCGAGTTACGCAGTGAGCTTCCAGGTTGGGTTGGTGGCCACCATCGCGGTGATCTTCCATGAGCTCCCCCAGGAGATGGGAGACTACGGGATCCTAATATACGCGGGTTTCGACAGGGTCAGGGCCCTCACGCTAAACTTCGTGGTTGCCCTCTCTGTGGTTGGGGGCGGGATCTTCGCCACCTTCTTCCTTGAGACCGTGGAGGCGTTGAGCGGAATCTTGATCTCGTTCTCTGCCGGCGCGTTCCTGTATCTCGCGGCGTCTGAGCTCGTGCCCGAGCTTCAGCATGAGAGAGATTTCAGGAGGTCGTTGATCCAGTTCGTGGTGTTCATCCTGGGGATGGCGCTGATCTACTCCCTTGGGCTGATCTTCCCCCACGAATAGCATTGCGTCTTGTTTGGCTTAGGATTGCAGTTTTGCATCGGTAGGAGCACTGTTATGTGCTATTTCGGATCGGAGGGGTTTTCACTCTTTGAGGGTGTGCCCCCTTCCGCTTATGTATTAAATAATAGATGATAGCACCCTTCCTCGTGAAGCACGGCCACAAGGTCATCATAATCAACGTCATCTCGTTCGCCATATACTTCGGAGTCTCGACGCTCCTGGGAGCCTACACCTCAATGGGGAGTGTTATGTCGTCGGTCGCTGGCTTCGTGGCGGCGATCGTCGTCCACGAGATCCTGCTGATCATGAACAGGCGTCCGCCAGAGGATGAACCTGCGGCCTCGGAACTAGATGATGTAACGGATGAAGGCGCAGGTTAGCTGTTCGCCCGCCTCATCTCTCCCCCGTTGTCACGTACTCTATTATCTGGGAGGCTGACATGTCCTTCAGCCCAATCGTCTCAGCCGTGGCAGCCTCACCCCAGTAGTCCGTCCCTATTACAAGCTGGGCCAGGCTCACCATGGTGTCGATGGCCGGCGTGGGGACCCCCAGCTGGTCCCCCAGGGTCGAGATGAAGACGAATCCGTACATGAGGTCCTCACCGAAGGCCGTCTTGGCGGCGAAGTCGTCCAGGCTCAGCCCCGGCCTCCACGACCTATGGGACGCGAAGGTGCTGTAGACCTCGTACATCGTCTCCCCCTCGACGCCGTACTGTCCGTACTCCATCTTCAGGACCTCGGGCTTGGGGAGAAGTTCGAGGCCCAGGGCCTTCCCCACAGCCATCCTCTCCTTGTCGACGGCGTCCATGACGGCAGCCACCTTGGGGGTCATCAGCGTCCCATAGAACTCTAGGTCCCCGCCTGTCGTCTCCCAGAGCCCCGTGTTCAGGAGGGCCGGCGGGACGTGGACCTGCAGGTTCGGGTTAGTGAGGCTCGTGTCCAGGACGTTCCTCGCCGCCTCGCAGTTGGGGAAGAACTCCTTGACGACCTTCATCATCTCGGGAGTATCGGTGCTTGGCATCGCCGCAGCCCAGAGATGGGCCTTGACTCCGAAGACGTGCATGACGCCCGGCTCGACGGGCTTCACGAAGTAGGGGAGGATCGCCCCCTCCCCCAGGATGGCTCCCGCGGGGGCCGTATCCTTGAACATCCCGTAGGTTCTCAGCGCGGAGAGGTAGGACGACCAGTTTAGCAGCACCTGACCGGGCTCAAGGTGTTTCGCAGCCTCTCCTATGAACCTCTCAGCGCCGTACGCCCTGATGGTGAGGAATACGGCGTCAGCCCCGTCCACCGCCTCGGCCATGTCCGTCGTGATCACATCGGGCTCGACGCGACCTTCAAGATATCCTGTCGCCTCGACGCTCCCCCGCTCCTCCACCGCCCTCAGGTTCCGATCGTACTCCGGGAAGTCGAACAGGTTCACCTTGAACCCCTTGAGGCCGAGGTCCACGGCCATGGTCATTCCCCCGGACCCGCAGCCTAGCACAGCAGCCCGTTTCACGCTCACGTCACATTCCTCCTTAACACGATGTAATAGGGTATGAACAGTCTTAAGAGATCTATCATATTGGAACTAGAAGGGAAGAATCAGAATATGATATGTATCAATAAGGTCTAACTTGCATGTGCATCCGATTCTTAAGGTATAAATTTTAACCCCCACACACACATCTGAGGTATGAAAGTGAGGAGAGATAGAGATTGTCTTCCGATTTAGAATATAGATATGTTAGGACGAATGATGTTCCGGGTGGCTTATTTATGGTCACTAAAAATGGAAAAAAGCCGTTCATGCCTTCTATGAGGGAGTGTAAATCTATTCCTCTTCATTATTCTGATAATGTAGTTGATATTGGAGCGTATATGGGACAGTATAGTATTCGCTGTGCTAGGTTTCCTGTAAATAAAGTGACAGCGTATGAGCCCACTCCTTTATCTTATCAGATATTAACCAAGTTGAAGCTCCCTAATTTCACGCCGATAAATGCTGCTATAGTTGGAAATGATAGAGAAGAAGCTACATTACATATTTCGTCGGGTATAGGGGCCGCGAATAGCACCACGTTATCGTTGCGCGCGCGCGCAGCGATTACTGTTCCCGCAGTAAAATATTCTGATGCGATCAAAGATGCTACTATTGTGAAGATTGATGTTGAGGGCGGGGAGTATAATTTTCATATTGAGGATAATTTTCCAGATTCTCTTAGAGCTATAATTATTGATTTTCACCCTGTTAGTAAATATAGGTGGCTAGTGGAAGCGAAAGAGATCATTATTGCGATTGAGAGAGATGGATTCACGCCTGTTATTACTCCCGATTGGTCTAATGAGTGGGCGAGGGCGGGAAGTTGGATGAGAGAACGAGATTTGCCCGATGTGACTAACTCGATGCTTGATGGGACCGTGTGCTGTGGATGTGGAAAAATACTCGATTCGTTTGGGAGGTCTCTTTGTATTAATTGTTGGAAGATATGGTCAAAGCGACACCGACGGGGGTATACGTTAGCACGATGAACCCCAATTATCCTCTTTATATCGCGCGCGTGTACCCGTATCCCGTGTACCCCAAGTGTGTGTGGGTATAAATTTTAACCCCACAAGCACTTCCCTACAATCTCTTTATACTCCCCACAATGGGTTAGAGGCGTGCCCGCTGGGCTCAGTCCTCGATCCACCAGATCCAGCCTTTATTCTCCTCAGAGCGCTTTCCCTTAATTACTCCTGCAATCCTAAGCAGGTTGAGGCCAACAACCGACGAGGAAGGACAGAATGAACTCACCTTCCGGACCTCACTCTGGAGCTCCCTCGTGGTCAACGGACCCCCAGCTTCCTTGAGAATACTCGTAATAATAAAATCGGAGTCGTTGCTTTTTGGAGTTCTCGAGTTTGTCAGCTCAGTCACCTTGCGCGCGAGCGTGTAATATTTTCATTCAAATCAATTTAGACCTTTTCATGCGCGCGCTACACTGAGTGTACCCCACCGGGCTCTCATCATGCGACGGGTCAAGGAGTCTTTTAGATGCTGCACACGCAAGGTAGGTTTTTATTGTAGGTTATGTGTTTAGGGGAGAGAAGGTCAGAAAGGATATAGCCTTGAAAAAAATCGGGGTAAAAACCCTAGATTAATAAGGTTTTTATGCTTTACATTGACCTACTGAGTCGGGAGATTTCCGCGTGTCCAGGGAATTCAACTATATCGTCAGGCTCCACGGGTCAAACCTAGATGGAACCAAGCTCCTCCCCTACGCCCTATGCGACCTCAAAGGAGTAGGGATCAGGGTATCCAAGACCATGATCAAGAAACTAGGCCTCGACCCTAGCCTCAGACTCGGAACCCTACCCGAGGCCGACGTAAGGCGACTGGAGGAGATACTCAACAACCCAGCATCCGGGGGGATACCCAACTGGATGCTCAACAGGAGGAAGGACCTCGAGACAGGGAAGGACATCCACCTCCTGGGCTCGGACCTGACTCTCAGGGTCAGGGATGACATCGACCTCATGAAGGAGACGAGGAGCTGGAAGGGAAACCGCCACGCACGGGGGCTCAAGGTCAGGGGACAGAGGACCAAGACCGCGGCCCGCAAGGGACGAAGCGTCGGCGTGAGCAGGAGCAGAATACAGCAGCAGCAACGGCAGCAGTAGGTGATATGAGATGGGAGACCCGAAGAAGAAGCACAAGCTCTACAACACCCCCAAGCGCCCCTACGACATAACCAGGCTCGAGGAGGAACTCAAGATAATTGGCGCCTACGGGCTCCGCAACAAGCGGGAGCTGTGGCGTATCCGCACCAAGCTCAGCACCCTGAGACGCAGGGCGAGGGAGATGCTCTCCGTAGACCCCGTTGAGAGGGCCGATGCGGAGAGTATGATGATAAGCAAGCTCCATGGCCAGGGCCTTGTACCCGAGAAGGGAAACCTGGAGGACATCTTGGAGCTTGCGATCCAGGACCTCATGGAGAGACGGCTCCAGACAGTCATCTTCCGCCGAGGAATGGCCAAGTCCCTCTTCCAGGCCAGACAGCTCATCGTCCACGGCCACGTCGCCGTTGACGGCCAGAAGATGAAGGCCCCAGGACACACCTTGACTATCCACGAAGAAGAAAAGCTGGACTACGCCGAGTCCAGCCCATACAACGCGAAGGAGCACCCGATGAGGCAGGAGCTGGCCATCGTCGGCGCAACGGGAGATGAAAAAGTTGAGTGAAAATGAGCGCTGGGCAGTCGTCCACATCCTAAGTAGCTTCAACAACACGATCGTCCACATGACCGACCTCACGGGAGCCGAGACCATCTGCTTCGCATCCGGAGGAGAATTCGTCAAGGCCGACAGGCTTAAGCCCTCCCCCTATGCAGCGATGAAGGCGGCGCAGCACGTCGCCGACGTGGCGAGGGACAGGGGCATCAACGCCATTCACATCAAAGTGCGAGCTCCAGGGGGCTCAGGCTCCAAGACCCCGGGACCCGGGGCACAGGCAGCCATCAGGGCCCTCGCAAGGAGCAACTTCAGGATCGGCAGGATCGAGGAGACCACGCCGGTCCCCCACGACGGGACACGGAAGCCCGGAGGGAGAAGGGGCCGCAGACCTTAGAACCTTGTAGGGATGACATTGAAGGTAGAGATTCTCAGCCTCACGGATGACACAGTCAGATTCGTCCTCGAGGACGTCGACGTCGCCTTCGCGAACGCCTTCAGGCGCACGATGATCGCCGACGTCCCGTGCTTCACTATAGACGACATTTTCATCTTCGTCAACTCATCTGTGGTCGCTGATGAGGTCATGGCCCACAGGATAGGGCTCATCC
>JAUVYU010000103.1 GCA_030602935.1 Candidatus Bathyarchaeota archaeon
CATCGAAGACGGCTATCTCATCGAAGACACTGCACCCCCCGATGTGGTCGTTGTGGGTGTGGGTCAGTAGCAGGAGGACTGGCTTATCCGTGAGCTCCGCCACCAGCAGGTCCAGCCGCCCTATCCCCGTGCCCCCGTCGACGAGGACGGCCCTCTCCTCACCGATAACCAGGTACATGAGGGCCTCATCGTATTGCCCGTCCTCCAGGATGGCGTATAGCCAGTCGTGTATCCTATAGACGCTGTACCACGGATGGCCCGTCTCGACCCTATCCAGCGTCGAGTAGACTTCCCAGGGGAGTATGTCCCACCAGTTCCCGCCACCCATATCCGAACATCACCCCATCTACGCTATAGTAATTTCGAGTAGACAAATAACTGAAAAGAGGGAAATAAAATATTGGTTACTTCTTCGGGTAGACCACCTTGATGATCTCGTTGACCGCGTCCGGATCCTCCAGAGTCGTCAGATCGCCCACGCTCTCGCCATCCGTCAGTGACTTGATGACCCTTCTCATGATCTTACCGCTCCGCGTCTTGGGCATGTTGGGGACGAAGTAGATATCGGAGGGAGACGCTATCGGGCCGATGGTGTTCCTTATGTGCTGCTTGAGCTCGTCGATGAGCTCCTGGGAACGCTCATGCCCCACCTTGAGGACGACGAAACAGACAGGGACCTCCCCCTTGATCTCGTCCTTCTTCCCCACCACGGCGGCCTCCACGACGGCGGGATGGCTCACCAGGCAGTCTTCCAGCTCGATGGTGCCCAGCCTGTGCCCGGTCACCTTGAGCACGTCATCCGAACGCCCCAGAAGCCAGTAGTACCCGTCGCGATCCCGGACCGCGTAGTCCCCGGTGTAGAACAGGTCCTGACCCGCACCCGGGTAGCGATCCCAGTAGTACTCCTGATACCGGGCATCATCCTTGTATAGGGTCATCAGCATCCCGGGCCAGGGCTTACGGATCGTCAGGTATCCCTTGACGCCATCCTCCACGGGCTGACCGTCCTCATCGACGATCAGGGGGTCTATCCCCGGGAGCGGGTGACACGCGGAGCCCGGCTTCAGAGGCTGCAGCTCTATTCCCGGTGCCGGCGCGATCATGAACCCGCCCGTCTCGGTCTGCCAATAGGTGTCGCTGACGGGACAGCGCTCCTTCCCTATCACCCTGTAGTACCACCTCCAGACGTCGGGGTTGATGGGCTCCCCCACGGTCCCCAGAATCGACAGGGAGGAGAGGTCGTACTGGTTAGGGAAGTCGTCGCCGAACTTCATCAGGTGGCGGATGAGCGTGGGGCTGGTGTAGAACTTCGTCACACTGTAGTCCTCTATCATCCTCCATACGCGTCCCGGGTCGGGGTACTCGGGGGCTCCCTCGTACATGACGCTGCTCAGGCCGTGGATGAGGGGGCCGAAGACGATGTAGCTGTGCCCCGTCACCCACCCGATGTCGGCGGCGCACCACCATACATCCCTCTCGTCCACGTCGAAGCTCCACTTCAACGTCGACGTGACGAACGTCAGGTAGCCCCCCGTGGAGACCTGAACCCCCTTCGGCTTAGCCGTGGTCCCCGAAGTGTACAGGACGTACAGGATGTTCTCGGACTTCATCTGTGCAGGCTCCACGTGACCCGAATCCACAGATGCCAGCTCCTCATGATACCAGAGATCACGGCCAGCCTCCATGTCTACGTCGTGCCCGGTACGCTTCACGACGATGACGCTCTGGATGCTGGGGCAGGACCCAACGGCGGAGTCAGCGATCCCCTTCAGGTCGACGATCTTACCCCTCCTCCACAATCCGTCCGATGTGACCAGGACCTTCGCCTCCAGGTGCCTCATCCTCTCAGCGAGGGACTCCCTGCTGAACCCGGAGTACACCTGCGTGAAGGGCGCCCCGATCCTTGAGCATGCCAGCATGGCGATGGGCAGCTCGGGGATCATGGGCATATAGAGGGCCACCGCGTCCCCCTTCTGGATGCCCCTGAGCTTGAGGATGTTCGCGAACTTGTTCACTTCCTTGTACAGCTGCTGATACGTGTAGACCCGCTTATCTCCGGGCTCCCCTTCCCAGAAGAATGCGACCTTGTTCCTCACCGGGGTGTCGAGGTGCCTGTCCAGACAGTTGTAGGAGGCATTCAGCGTGCCGCCCTTGAACCACGTCGCATGATGGTCCTCCCAGTCCAGGACAGTGTCCCAGGATCTGAACCAATGTAGTTGCCTCGCCTCTCTCTCCCAGAACTCCTCGGGACGTTCGATGGAATGCTTCCAGGTGTCCTGGAGCCTGTTGATGGGGGATATCCTCTCATCCGTGGGCAGGGCCTTCAAGGATTCCGGCGTGTTATCCTTCTCGTCTGATGGGACCATAGCCATCGATACATACTATATTTACCTATAATATATCGACGATAGTGCAGGAATTAAGCCTCGGAATATCCCATGGAAGAGGCTGGCAACGTGATCAGGGGTTAATTCGGTTCGCCTAGACCTTGATTACCATGAGGTCCTCCCCCACAATGACCTCCCCGTCAAAGTCCCGCCTGATCTCCTCAGCCATGCTCCTGAGCAGCTCATCGCTCTTCTCCTTGATGTGTACCAGCGCCAACCTCTTGACGCCCGCCCTTGCAGCTATCCTCCCCACGGTCGTCGAGGACGCCAGGACGTGGTCCGCGATGAGCCTGAGGTCGTCGTCGACGATCTCCTCCCCAGCCAGGTAGCAGCACTGGACCAGGAGGTCGGCCCCCGAGGCGATGCGCTGCAGCCCCGGGCTCTCCACGGCGTCCCCGCTCACCGCCACGACCCTCCCCCCAGCCTCCACCCTGTAGCCCAGGCAAGGCCAGTCCTCCGTGGTGAAGCCCAGGCGGTGGCCGTGCTCCACGTACTCGGCCGAGACGGTCCAGCCATCCCCTGTGTGCACCACACCCGGCCCCACGTCCACGACCTCCACCATCTCCCTGATGTCCACCAGCCTCTCCACCGTCAGCTCCGTCTCCCTCAGCCTGTAGCCGATATCCCTCTCGTACGCCTCGAAGAGGTGCCCCACCATCTCCCGGGTCCCCTCCGGGCCATACACCCGGATCGTCTCGTTCCGGGCCTTGTTCCAGGCCGCGAAGAGGACGTCGGCGAGGCCCCCCGTGTGGTTGAAGTGATGATGGGTAACGAAGACGTGCCCCACGTCGGTGATCTCCACCCCAGCCCTAACGATCTGCGTCGCCGCCCCCCTCCCGGCGTCGAAGAGCAGGTTCTCCTCCCCTATCTGGATTAGTGTCCCCGGGCCCTGGCGCCTCGGGTCCGGCCTGGGACCTCCAGTACCTAGAAGCGTGACCTTCATGACTTCCTATGCTCCGTCAAACTATTTCTTTCTGGGCCTGTTCTTCTCCACCAGCCTCTTCAGCCCCTCGAAGTCGGCCTCCATGAGCTGCCTCTTGGTCAGCCCCTCCAGCTCCGGTGGTATCACCCCCTTCACCGTCGCCTCGGTGAGCCTGTGCCTCAGCACCGCAGCCTCGTGGAGCACCCTCCGCCTATCCACGTTCACCGGGGGGTCGACCACGTACTCAGACATCAGGTACCCGGGGTACCTTGATCCTAGGGGCGTCACGTAGTCCACGTCATCTGGGATGTGGCCGAACCCGGGGTCGTGGGGCTCGAACTGGTACCAGTACGCCACGCTGGAGTAGTCCTCCTGGAGCATGTTGGCGTGGCCGTGCTCCATGGTCACCCTGATCTCCCGCTCGAAGGGGATCGCGTCAGGCACGTGGAGCCTGTACGCGGAGACCCGGGCGCCCACCTTGTCGAAGAGGGTGAGGCCGTGGAAGGGCGCCGAGAAGCAGCCATGGGTGAAGTACCACGCCCCCTGGAAGTAGTCCTCCGTCCCCGTGCCGTACAGCGACGGGTGCTTCTCCCCGTCCACGTAGATCATCTCATCCCCCTCTAGGAAGACGGCGGAGCCCTTGTCGTAGGACTGCATGCTCATGACGCAGCCCGTGAAGTGGCCCCTCCCCTTAGCCTCCAGGATCGTGTAGTTCTCCCCGATCTTCGTCGGGTTCTCCCTGTGCCACTTGGCGTGGAACCGGGCCACCTCCTCCCCCACCCCCTCAACCTCGTGGTACTGGATGTTGTAGTAGAGGTTGCCCACCTCCCGGTCGCTGAGATTGTGGGCCTCCAGCCTGGCCCCGTCGCTGAAGGGCATCGGCCAGTAGCTCACGTAACCGCCGCTGGTCATCCCCTGCATCAGTGAGGTGTGGTGGGAGTACTCGGCGAAGCCGCAACCGAAAAAGTCCCCGAAGGGCGTCTCCACGCTGGGATCCTCCTCACCGTCCCAGTAGAAGCGCAGGATCACCCTCCTCAGTATGTCGGGGTCACCCGACCGGATGGTGAACCAGATCCTGGAGATGCAGCCTGCGCCCTCGATCTCGC
>JAUVYU010000258.1 GCA_030602935.1 Candidatus Bathyarchaeota archaeon
CAACAGGGAGAAGTTCTTCACCCGGATGTGCATCCCCGAGGAACCCATCGCGGAGACATCGAACCCCAAGATGGATGCCTACGACTCCCTGAGGAACCGCCTCACCCCAAGCCTCATCGAGGTGCTCACCAACAACAAGCACCATCCCCACCCACAGAACCTCTACGAGATAGACGACGTCATACTGCTGGACCCCGAGACGGAGACGGGAGCGAGAGCCTCAAGGCGCCTCGCGGTCGTCCTGTGCCACGCGAAGGCCAACTTCTCGGAGACCAAGGCGGTCCTCAACGCCGTGCTTGATAACCTCGACATTTCGGCGGAGATCAATGAGGGAGGCTGGGACTGCTTCATCGAGGGGAGACGGTTCACGGCAATGCACGAAGGGAAGCCCCTATGCTGGGCGGGAGAGATCAGACCTGAGGTCCTCGTCGGATGGGGGCTGGAGATGCCCGTGGCAGCACTGGAGATGGACATAGATCTCCTCTTCAAGGCACTGAAGCCCCAGGAGTAAACCAACCCTTTTTCTCACTCCATTTACGAAATAAGGAGACTTTAATGGTCAAAAGATAGGGAGGGCTACTCTATCCAGAACTCCCGGTCCAGGGGCTTCCAGACCTCCACATTCATGGTGGTGTGCTCGAAGACGTCCATGTAGTAGGGGTCCACCTTCTTGTACTCCGCGTAGGCCCCCGTGTAGTCCTTCCTCCTCGCCTTGTACTCCTCGAAGGCGGCCAGGCTGTCGTACTCCCAGAGCATCATGTGGCGCTCCGTCTCCTCTCCCGCGATGTACTTGACCATGTACCTGAGGCTCTTCCACTCGGGGAAGAGCTCCCTGTGCTCGCTGACCCATTTCAGCCAGTTCCTCAGGGCCTCCTCGTGGACCTTCTCCCTGCCCGGCTTCACCTTCCAGGTCTCGACCTCGAATATCGTCATGCTTGTTCGGAGATGAATATCGTCTGACTCGGTTTATCATTTTCCCTAGAACAGAGGTTTCAAGTTTTATACTTCCACCCCAAATCAATCCTGATCCCATTGAGCGAGAGGCCCAGTTTCCCGCCGAGGCTCGCACTCGCCGTCAGCATCATAGCCGTCTCCACGGCCTCGGTCCTGATACGGATGAGCGACACGGGCCCCCTCGCCATCGCAGCCTACCGCCTCACCTTCTCGACCCTCATACTGCTCCCATACTTCGTGTGGTCCGGAGGAATCACCAAGCTGCGCAAGCTGAACCAGGGGGATCTGGCGACGCTCGCAGGCGTAGGGATCGTCCTAGCCCTCCACTTCGCATCCTGGATAACGAGCCTCGGCCTCACCTCGGTCGCCAGCTCGGTCATCTTCGTCCATGTCGACCCCATCTTCGTTGCAGCCGTCTCCCACTTCTTCCTCGGTGAGAGGATCAATAGGGGAACCCTGGCGGGTATAGCGGTGGCGTTCGCGGGGGCCGCGCTGATCGCCTACGGGGACGCTGGGGCCGGGCGGGCAAGCCTCTACGGCGACCTCCTCGCCCTAGTTGGGGCCATCATGCTGGGGCTCTACATCCTCGCAGGCCGCAGGCTTAGGCAGAGCCTTGACCTCGTGACGTACGTCACTCCAGTGTATGCCGTCTCGGCTGTTACGCTGATAGCCGGCGGCCTCGCCTCTGGGACCCCCATGGGACCCTTCCCCGTGAGGGAGTATGCCCTCTTCCTGGCCATCGCCGTCGTCCCCATGATCTTCGGCCACACAGTCTACAACTGGACCCTCAGGTACCTGAAGGCCTCCCTCGTCTCCATCAGCCTCCTGGGGGAGCCGGTGGGGGCCACCATCCTCGCATACGTCTTCCTCAACGAGGCGCCGTCGAGCCTCACGCTGATAGGGGGAACGATCACCCTCGTGGGTATCTACATATGCATGAGGAACACCCCCTCAACGTAGGATGGCTCCGTTTTTCGAGGCTTTTCCGGGGCGCATGGCTCGAAAAGATGGATTAAAAATAGATATCTAACAGAGATAGCTCTGTTTAAGTGGCTTATTCCTTTTCAGGCCTCCATAACCCAATTATTAAGGGTCAAGAAAAAGGATATAATCTAACGTTTTTGGGGGATGGTTGATGATGGAAGAACCGCTCAGGAAGCCCTTGTTCATACACTCACAGGACTGGTACATGCCAAGCGTCTGCATAGACTGCCCGGACTTTAACTTCGTGCCCTTGCCGGAGGGAGCCGTGGCCTACTGCAACAAGGTCGAAGATGACAAGAAGTGCATGTTCGGCCAAGCCGATGAGAGGACGAGTCTGAAAGATGACCTCAGCGCTAGGCAGCTTCTTGACTTAGAGCCTATGATGCCCGTCGAGGCGGATTGAACCAGGTCGGAGCTACTCCGACTTTTTTATGACACCCCCCCGTGACCCCCCTCCATACATCCCAAGCTTAATTTCAGCGGAGCACATCCCAATCTGAGGGAGATGAGCGCCAACACCAAGGTCGCCGAGGTCCTCTACGAGTTAGGGGAGATACTCACCATCAAGGAAGACAGGTTCCGCAGCCGCGCATTCAACATGGCAGCCCAGAGG
>JAUVYU010000261.1 GCA_030602935.1 Candidatus Bathyarchaeota archaeon
AGAGATGACCAACAAGGGAATGCAGAAAGGGCTGGCCAAGCAGAGGCAGGCCAACCAGCAGCAGGTACGCTTCGTCATCTAAAGGACCCTGTCCCCTAAACCCAGGCCCCCCAGGGCCTGGTAGACTTTCTCGACTTTTAGGACCACGACGGCCTTCCCGGGCAGCGGGCGCTCCCCCCACGCGCGCGAGAGGCCTTAACTCCCCCGCAACGGAAATCGGTTCTCCCCTGTTGGGAAAACCTTAGGACCAAGGAGGCATAGATGATACAGGAAAGGTGTCCGTCGTGTCGGAGCTCAGGAGGGTCGAGATCGACGATAACCCGTGAATCCATGAGTGCCCTGTTCCGGGAAGCCTTCGGGGACGATGAGGGAATCACGGTGACGAAGGCGAGTGGCAGGGTGAACCTCATCGGCGAGCACACCGACTACAACGACGGCTACGTCATGCCCGTTCCCCTCGACATGCACGTCTGGGTCGCAGGAAGAAGCAGGGAAGACGACCTGGTGAGGGTGTACGCCGCTGACTACGGAGAGTGGGCGGAGTTCGACCTGAAGGCGATGGAGTACGACGTGGAGCATCTCTGGGTCAACTACCCCCAGGGAGTCGCATGGGCCCTCGCCGATAGCGGTCACGAACTGCTTGGAGCCGACTTCGCCGTCTCGGGTGACGTCCCCATCGGAGCCGGGCTGAGCTCCTCGGCTGCCCTTGAGGTCGCCAGCGTCAGGATGTTCAGAGAGCTCTCCGGGCTCCGGCTGGACCCAGTAGAGGTCGCCTACACGGGGAAGAGGGCGGAGAACGCTTTCGTGGGAGTTAAAAGTGGCATCATGGACCAGTTCGTCGCCTCCCTGGGGGCACCCGGGCGCGCGTTGTTCATCGACTGCAGGACGGACGAGTATAGGTGCATCCCCCTACCCGTGGGGGCACAGGTCATCGTTGTTGACACCACCGTCAAGCGTGAGCTCGCCTCCTCGGCCTACAACGAGAGGAGAGCCCAGTGTGAGGAGGGGGTAAGGATGCTGAGTGAGAACATGGACGGGGTGAGTGCACTGAGGGACGTTTCCAGTGAGGACTTGGAGAGGCTCGGAGCATCCCTCCCCGACCTGATTCTCAGGAGGTGCCGCCACGTGGTCGAGGAGAACACACGCGTCCTGGATGCAGTCAAGGCCCTGGAGACGGGAGATGCCGCAAGGCTCGGGAAGCTCATGGGCGCCTCCCACGAGAGCCTCCGCACGGACTACGAGGTGAGCAGCGACGAGCTTGACGCCCTCGTGGACGCTGCGCGCGAGATCCCCGGAACCCTCGGGGCGAGGATGACCGGGGCAGGCTTCGGAGGCTGCACAGTCAATCTGGTCAAGGAAGAGAACGTGGAATTTTTCAGCGACAGAATAAAGGAGAGCTACATGAAGTCCACAGGCCTCAACGCCATCGTATACCGCGTCTAGACGGGATTCTAGTCATCCCACCACTCAGGAAACCCCACTGTCCTCTCCTTGTCCCTGTAGTAGACTGTCATCCCCTCGTCCCCCGGCTGCACGATGAAGCCGTCAAGGAACGTGTACCAGTCCTCGTGGGGTGGCACACCGAACCAGTGGAACATCAGGGCGGCCACCCAGACGTCGTGGCTCACGTAGACGTGGAAGGGCTTTCCCCCCGCCGACGCCAGGTTCTCCATAGCGGTCTCAGCTGCCCTCTTGGCGAACTCCACCGAGGGTAGGATTATCTGAGGCGGGGTCTGCCCCGACGTCCATCTCTCCATGAAGTCGGCTGCACTGTGATCCGTGTCGGAGTAGCCTGACTGGTACCGGAAGTACTCCTCCTGATCAAGGATCGTCCTGAGCTTCATGTCCCCCACGACCTCAGACGCCCCTCCCCTTGCGACTATCCCCTCGTGTATCCTCTCAGCCGTCTCTTGGGTCCTCTCGTAGTAGGTGTGGTAGAACCTGTAATCCCACCCAGCGGGGAGGTTCATCCCGAGTTCATAGGCCGCCTCCTTCCCCAGAGGAGTGGAGAGCACCGCTCGTCCGTTGCTGATATCGTCGATGACGGGGCGCTCCGTGTGCCTGATGTGCATCACGGTCGGCTTCTCGTCGTCAAGGGCACGGCAGTGACCGAGAAGCTCAAGCGCAGCCCTCCCCCAGTCGACGGAGCCAAGGACCTGAGTCATGACAAGACATTCCATTGGTACGCTTATTTATCCTCTGCTTCACGCCCGCGCAATCGGCTGTTGAGGGCTACTCTATAATCGTCCTCCATCTGTAACGTGAGCATCCGCAGCTGTCGTCCTCGACGTCCATGTTCCTTAAGGCGTGGAGGATAGCCTCAGCGGCAGGGGCACTCCAGCGGTCAAGGAACTCCCCGAAGGCGTCATGCCCCGACCACTCCCGGGAGACCAGCCCCTCCCCGTAGTTGGAGACCAGCTCCAGGGCCGCGTAGCACGCCCCGATCTCCCGGGCGAAGAACACCTCGGGGACCAGATTCATCGTCACCACGTCGATGCCCTGCTGTGTGTACC
>JAUVYU010000148.1 GCA_030602935.1 Candidatus Bathyarchaeota archaeon
TTCGCCTTCCCCTAATATTAGGGCGTGGGGGCGTCTTCTTATTGGCTCGCTTCATCTCGGACCAGTCGGATCGTCCCTTACTCAGGTGTCCTCAATGCTCGCCTTTTTAGGGACCCTTTCGTCTGGTTTTACTAAAGTAAAACCTTAATTTAGAGAAAGAGGTCCATCGCGCCGTTCGTTTGCTGATTCTCTGAGATCACCCTGGCTACGAGGGTTTATGAGGGGGAAGGGTTAAACGTGTGTGTGAAGAGAGAGAAGGATATATGCCGACCCTTGAACAGATCCGAGAGGAGAGGGTTCTGGAGCTCGTCGCGTGGGGCTTGGCCGTCAAGGTCCTCTCTAAGCCGCTGCCGTTTGATAAGCTTCTCGCGCGCGCCGTCAAGTTGTGGCCGAGCCGGACCAGGAAGACCCTCCGCAGCTACGCGTGGTCGGCCTTGCTGATCCTGAGGGTCCGGCCCTCTCGTTAGCCTCCTGGGGGCGGCCACGGGTCAGGCCTCAAGAAGGAAATCAACTTGACGCTTGGGGGCTTCTCCCTTTGAGGCCTCAGAGATCCCCAGCGTGATCGCCTGATGCTGGCGGCCACCCCTTGGAGGAACACCCTTACTAATCGGGCGAGATCCCTGTAGGCCTTCAACCAGTCCAGGGAGATCTTACACTTCGTCCGGTTCCCCTGAGTCCGCAGCCTGGGCTTCCAAATCACATAACTGCGCCACCCCTCAAACTTCTTCGCGATGATGATTCTCCTGGCCGATGAGCTGAACAGCGGCGCAATCAAGACGGGACGGCGGCGGGTCCTCTCCCTTGAGTTTTGGCTGAACTCTTGGGGACTGCCGTTGCCACTCGAATCACGCCTTTTCTTAAATGGTATATCGCACCCGAAGATCTCCCTGGAGGGCTGCGCCCTGATGTAGATCCTCTTAAGATGCCATAACCCATCAAGGCCCTGCACGTCCACGTCTAAAAACCTTCTATTTCCAATAAAGGTAAACTCGGCCCGTCTTGACCGGATCTCCCCTGGGGCGCTCACGTATCGGAAAAGGCCTCGCAGCATGTTCATCATGGTGTCGTGGCTTAGGATATTCTCACGTTTCCTCGATAAAGCAATTTTAGTCCCAACTATATGGGACAAATGTTTAGAAACATTTAAATCTGCAAGGGTCCCCTTAGACCTCAGAACCGCACCCTCCTGGGCGTGCCTAGAACCTCGTGGGCCCTCGTGGGACCTGTTGGAACCTCGTGAGACCGCGTTGACCCTCCTGGATGGTGTGGTTCAGTCCTCTGGGAGGGGGGCGACAAGGGGTGAGGAGATCCCGTCAAGGAAACCTCACCCCTGACCTTTATCTTCAACTTCATCATCGGCCTCTGGCTTCTCTGAGTCCTCCGAGGTATAATCTTCTAGCTTCGGAGACTCCACGACCGGCACCTCAGGCTCCGAGGGTTCCAATCCCTCAGATTCCAACACCGGTATCGTGGGCAGCGCCAAAGGCTCCACCCCCAAGAAGGCCCTCCAAAGGTTAAGCAGCTTGACCCTGCGCTTCTGCGCCCTATCCAGCCGGACTAAAGGCGACTCCTCTCCAACATCCCCGATAATGTAGACCAAGATCGTTGCGGCCTCTTGGATCTCCTCAAGGAGGCTCTTATCCGCCTCCTTCTTCCCCAGGACGAAGATGTCCACCAGGTTCATGAGTCGGGCGCTCCTCTCCTTCTCTGGAGCCGTCCCCAGGTTCCAGGCCTTCTCCCACAGCCAGTCAAGGTAGTCGTCGATGTATTTTGCCCTCACCTCAGGCGGCATACTGATGATCATAGTCTCAAACTGTCGCATGTGAGACGTATCGGTCAGACTGGTCGAAGCTGCCACCTACTCCGCCTCCTGCTCCGGCTCCTCTTGTTTAATGTAGTCCTCAGGCCTGGGCGGCGGCCTCTTGAACTCGACCGCAGCCTCGACATCCTCCTTCGCCTCTTCTTCATCTGTGCCCAACCCCTCGCGAACCCCGGACGTAACCGCCTTCGTCCACTCCTTGAAAACAGGGGCCCACGCACCCAAGCCCTCAGGAACCAAAGGATGAAGGTAGGCCGGGATGTCCCCCTTGTATGCTATGGTCCCGCGCCCGCCCCCTCCCTCGGGCTGCGGGGGGAAGGCCCAACCAAACGCGCCGCGTATGCTATCCTGTAGCGTCGTGATTCTCTCGCCGAACTTAGCCATCGGCGCGAGAGCCTTTTCCATCTGATCAAGCGGGTCGATGACCCGCTCCTCCACGGGCCCGGGCAAGTGTCGAAACCATATCTGCCTCACCTGGCCGTTCGTGTAGCGAACTTGGAGCTTGTATGTGTGCCCGGGCTCGGCATCCTCTAATTCCTCAAAGTCCACGTGGGCCTCCAGATCCAGCAGCTTCACCCATTTTTGGCCTGCCGGTTTATCGTAGAGCTCGTATCCCTTGATCTCCTTCTCGCCTTCCTTCTTCTTCTCCTCGACGGTCCCGCCGAGCAATTTGATAAGCTCGTCCTTTAATCCCATGATGATCTCTACTCCCCCTTCTCAAATAAAACACCTCGCGCGCGAGGCCTGGTGAAACCCTGGTCCAGGAGAATCAAAGCCTCCAAGGACACTAAACCGAATATGCGGCTGCGTGTCCCAGGGCATGGATGAAGGCGTTGATCACCGTATCTGGCGCTTCAGCACTTGAAGGAGGGCTATTACCCCCGCGGACATAGCCGCCATCGTCCAGCAAGGAATCAAATATTGACTGGAGAACCATAAAACACTATCCATCACCACACTGGTGAGTAAAAGAAGGCTCGCGAGGTCCAAGATCCGGCTGAGGCCCCTACCCACTTTTAATCAACTCCTTCACCTTGCTGGATATACCCTCGGGGTCCGTGAACTTCTCGGCGGAGAGGTATTTCAGCCCCGAGATGATCTGATCCTTCAACCAGGCCTTAGGGAAGGCCGGTCGGTCATCGATCTCCTCAATCTGATCCTCCAGGATCTCCTCGACGCGCTCCTCAAAGTCCTCCACAAGGGACCCCTTAATTTTATCCAATTTGTGCATGAGTTCTCTGATCACGCCCTTCAACTCAATGACAAGGAGATCCCCGTCTGCCAGCTCCTCGGCCACCTGATCAGCGAGGCCTTCCAGGGCCTTATCCTTCAGGAACTTGTAAAGCTCGTCAGGATCGCAGTGTTCATACACGGCCTCGGCGATCATGCCTCGGATCTCAGGGGGCGTCAGGGCCTCAATCTCCAGGCCGTATATCCCCTCGATGGCGTGCTCCTTGGCCCACTCCCGCTCGGGCTTCGAGCTCAGAGGGAGACGGAATCGGGCGACATCGCGCCTCGCCTGGGGGACCTGTTCGAGGTCCACGCCGACCCTGATGAACTCGGCGTCTAGGCCTAGGGCCTCGGACCGCTCCTTCACGCTCTTCATAATCAGGTGGCCGTAATAATCAAAGTCCGTGATGCAGAAGACCAGGTAACTCTTCTCGTTCCTGAGGTATTCGATCAGGCCCTCGATGGCGGCGGTGGCCTGCTGACCCTTGCCACACTCGACAGCAAAACCCAAGAGATCTCCCAGGGGCTCGATCTTGGGGAATGAGGCGTCTTTCTCGATGAATAGGACCACCTCGTCGAAGCGGCCCACCTTCAGCTTGTCGAACTCATAGGGCCTCTTCTTCGGTCGGCTGCGGTCCTCGATCCGGTAGTCGGAATATTTACAAAGTCCGCTCAAGGCCATCTCGCTCATCACGGCGCTGAGGGCCTGGGTCCGGTAGCGGCCCCACTTCGGCTTCATGATCTCC
>JAUVYU010000254.1 GCA_030602935.1 Candidatus Bathyarchaeota archaeon
CCCCGGTTATCCTCCATGACGGGTATCCCCTCGATGGGCTCGAGAGCCCGTATGAGCACCGCCCCCACCTCCCCCGGCTCGTGGGCGGCGATGTTCAGGAGCCACCAGCTGTGGACCATGTAGATGAAGAGACTCCCCGGGTCATCGAACATCGGGGTGTTGTAGTTCTTCCGACTCCTGTACGCCCTGGAGGCCGGATCCTTTTCCCCGTAGTAGGCCTCCGTCTCGACGATCCTGCCCGTCAGGACCTGATGCCCAAGCCTTCTGACGATGGTCTTACCCAGCAGCTCCTGCGCCACGGTGGCAGTGTCCCTTCGGTAGAACGATCTCTCCAGCGGCTCAGCTCCAGCATCCATGTTCCTTCCTCATGATATAGGGCGTTAAATGGCTTCGAACCGCCAGCTCTCCCGGTTCTCCCACATATCCCCGAGGATCTGCTTCGCCGGGCCCGGTGGCAGCTTCAGGAAGAGCTTCGCGAGGTGCTTGCAGAGCCTCTTCCTGTCGACGCCCTTCCTCCAGTCGTCGCAGTCGTGCCTCAGAGTCCTCCCCTCCAGGTCGATGTCCACAACGTAGCTGCGTATCTCCGCCTGGATGCGGTCCTCGGAGACCAGGGTGATGGTGAGCTCGCTGTCGTCGATCTTCTCCCCACGTGACAGCCGTGGGGCGTCGGTGAACCTCATGAGGTGGTCCGCGACACTGACATCGGCGTCGTCGACCTTGAATGCCTCCAGGGGCTGGACGCCCCGGGGCCTCCCCTCCTGGGCCCTGTGCTCCACGATCTTCCGGAGGGAGGCTGCCTGCTCGGTCGTCGCCGTGTTGAGCATCTCCAGGAGCTCCACTGCGTTCTTCACGGCGTTGGCGCCGTAGTGGTTGTTGAAGTAGCCGTAGACCTTCTTCGCCCTCCTCGTGGTCTCATTGACCCTCGGGATCCATGACTCCAGCTCGGATGAGGAGTAATCGTAGTCGTACCAGATCCGAGAGCCGTGGCCATGCCACCTCACGTAGGCGAAGTCAGCGGTGACGTGGATGGCAGGGGGGAGCAGGGGCTCGTCCACGATGGTGTACGCCACGTTATGCTTCCTGAGTATCTCATACGTCTCCGGCCTCATCCAGGACTTGTGCCTGAACTCGACTGCCCACTCGTACTCCGAGGGGAGGACCTCAAGGTAGCTCTCGAGGTTTCCGACGTGCTCCTCGTAGTTGAACTTGGGCCTCAGCTGGATGAGGATGGGTCCCAGCTTCCCCGACATGTAAAGGGGAAGCAGCAGGTTCAGGAACCTCCCCGTGTCCCCCTCGACCCCCTTGTCGAGGTCCAGCCACTTGTCGTGGGTGATGACCTTGGGGAGCTTGAGGGCGAACGTGAACCCGTCCGGGGAGTTCCTCTCCCAGCCCTCGATCATCTGGGGCCTAGGGTAAGCGTAGAACGTGCTGTTCACCTCGGCTGTGTCGAAGACCTTCGTGTAAGCGGTGAACATGCCCTTCTTCCTGTCGTAGAAGGGGCCGACCCACTCGTCGTAGTACCATCCGCTGGTCCCTATCCTCAGGCTCAAGGGACTTTCACGGGTTAGCCTTATGTGGTAGCCGTATTAAAGATTCAGTGAGGTGCAATGATGAGTTTCAGGATCAGGAAGCTGGCCGAGGAGCCCGGGGAACAGGTGACTGAGGAGGGCTTCAGCGGCGTCAACAACGTCTGGGTCGTCCAGAAGAGGGATGAGATGGGCCCATTCTCTAGCAGGATCTTCAGGATCGAGCCCGGGGGGCACACGGACCTCCACTCCCACGACAGGGAGCACATCGCCGTCGTCATACGGGGAACGTGCAGGGTCGAGGGGAACGGGGCCGTCGAGGATGTGCGGGAGGGCTGCATAATCGCCGTAGGGAAAGGCGTAAATCACCGGTTCACTAACACCGGCCGGGAGAGGATCGCCCTGCTCATAATGAACTTCTTCCAAGCCCCCTCAGAGTAGGGATCCCAGCCTTAATCGCATCTCCTGTCAGCGAAGAATGGCTGGTCCAACATTTATCTATTCATCCAGCAATAGGAGAGGTATGGCGGGCATCGAGGTCGTCAGCTTCGACATGGAGTGCACCCTCATCGACGACAGCTACAGCAACCTCATCTGGGAGACGGATATCCCCCGGCTCTACGGGGAGAAGCACGGGCTGGACGTGGAAGAGGCCCGAGCGAGGGTCCTGGTGGAGTACGACAAGGTCGGGGAGGACCGTCCTGAGTGGTACGACATAGACTACTGGTTCAAGCGGCTTGGGCTAGATGACGACTGGCGAGAGCTGCTCAGGCAGCGCGAAGGGGCCTGCTGCGTCTACAGCGAGGTGCCCCGGGTGTTGGAGCGCATGAGCGGGGAGTACACCCTCATCGTATCCTCCAACACCATCCGGGAGTTCCTTGAGGTGCAGCTCACGAAGCTCCCCGACGTGTTCACCAAGGTCTACTCAGCGCCCTCCGACCTGAAGACGGTGAAGAAGACTGACAGCTTCTACGGCAAGATCTGTAAAGAGATGGACGTGAACCCTTCCTCGATGGCCCATGTCGGGGACAGCCTCAAGTTCGACTACGAGGAACCGAGGAAACTCGGGATCCGCTCGTTCTACCTT
>JAUVYU010000189.1 GCA_030602935.1 Candidatus Bathyarchaeota archaeon
GGGATGGACGCCAGAGGCTTCGACATGACCACACGAGCCCTCAGCGACAGGTACCAGATCCTGGCCCTCGACATCCTGGACCACGGCGACTCGGACACACCCAGCGAGCCCGTGGCGCTCCCAGACCACGCCGACCTCATGAGGGACTGCTACAGGCAGCTCGGCTTCATGCCCAACGTCCTCGTCGGCCACAGCGTCGGGGGCATGCTGGGGATGGTCCTCGCCGCAGAGCACCCCGACGACCTGGTGGGCCTCGTCCTAGTGGACATCGCCCCCTTCAAGTTGGATAGGGAGGAACGCGCCCAGAGGCCCCAGCCCCCTGAGTTCTTCGAGGACGAGAAAGACGCACGGAAGTACCTCAAGGAGAGGTACCCCGACTTCACGGAGGAGGCGGTCGAGAACAGGCTCAAGTACTCCTTCGTCACCGGCGACGACGGCAAGCTGAGGAGGAAGAAGACGGGGGACGCCATCAGGGGAGGGCTCTCCACGGACCTCTGGCCCTACGTCGAGCGGATGAAGGTCCCCACGCTGCTGCTCAAGGGCGCCACCAGCCAACTTGTGAGCGACGAGACACGCAAGCGCATGGAGAAGCTGGTCCCCGACATCGAGATCATAACTGTGGAGGGCGTCGGGCACATGATTCCCCAGGGCAAGCCCGAGGAGTTTCTGGTGCTCCTGGAGGGATTCTTCGACCGTCTGGAGCTCTAGGGCTCCGACCACATTTTCAGAATCGGATCCCCTTTTTCCTGATGGAGAGGATCAGCGTAGCCGTGAGGAAGATCAGCCCCAGGGCTATGTTGGGGAGCAGGAGGCCCCGCATGATACCCCCTAGGTATTCCACGATGTCCATCTGCGACGGGATACTCAACGTCGAGGGGGCCTAAAACCGTTTCGGGGTGTAAAAAGCCATCTTTTCATAAAATAGACCTAGAAACGGGTGAATAACAAGGCGGATATTAACGATATCTATAATTTCATCCCGTCACACAGACGCTGTTTGATGAAATCTGTACAAAAGAAATGGCTCACAAGAGTGAAAATCACTGCCTACACCTCGAACCTGCTTATATGCCAACCACGGAATTTCTTGCATGCAGTATGTACCTTTTAAGTAAACTCAGACGGATCGTAGACTCTGAAGGAACATGTATTCTGAGAGCCATTGCCATTTCAGGGCCGCCGGCGACGAAGCCTACGAGAAGGCAGTCAAAGCAGGCGTTGAGCTGGTCCTGACAGCCGGAATAAACGTAGCCTCGACAGTCGAAGCCATCGACGTCGCCAGCAAGTATGGGATCGTCAAGGCGTGCGTCGGGATCCACCCCTGGTACGCCGACGAGTACAGCGAGGAGAACCACAAGAAACTCAAGGCCCTCGCGGATAACGCGGAGGTCATCGCCGTCAGCGAGATCGGCCTCGACTACGTCGGCAGGATGACCCGGCAGTGGGAGAGGTCCAGCGAGGTAGTCGACCACGAAGTCCAGAGGGCCGCCTTCAGGGGCCAGATAGGCCTCGCCAAGGAACTGGGGCTCCCCGTCCTTGTCCACGACAGGGCCCACGGCCAGGAGCTACTGGACATCCTCGATGAGGAGGACGTCAAGGGGATCGGGGCCGCGATACACGGCTTCACCAAGGACGCCGACTACGCCAGGAGGGCCGTCAAGATGGGAGTCTACATCTCCATAGGCAGGAGCATCCTCAGGGAGGAGAACAAGGACCTCGAGGAGGCCATAGCGGAGACCCCCCTCGACTGGATACTCACCGAGACCGACTCCGGGGACCCCACGGGCGTAATCCTCGTGGCCGAGAAGATCGCCGAGATCAAGGGCCTGACCAAGGAAGAGGTGGGCCTAGCCGCCACACGGAACCTGAAGAAGCTCCTAGGCCTCTAACCCTTTTTTCACATGCGAAGCCTTTTCCCCAGAAACCATAAACATTCATCCATGTCGATCGGAATCAAGGGTAAGTGGATTATCGCCTATAACGGGACGGAGCATAGGCTCCTCCGCGACGGAGTACTGGTCACCGAGGGAAAACAGATCAAGTACGTCGGGAAGAGCTATTCCGGCAAGGTAGATCGCTGGATAGACGCAAGCCACCACGTCGTCAGCCCGGGCTTCATCTGCACCCACACCCACGCCTCCTCAGCCCCCAAGGACAAGTCGTTCATAGACGACACCGGGGCCAAGTCCCTCTACATGTCCTCCCTGGGGGAGAATCTATCCGCCCTAGGAAGGTCCATCAACCCCGAGGACTACCACGTCTTCGCCAAGTACTCCATGGCCGAGCTCCTGCGCAGCGGATGCACCACCATGGTGGAGATCGGGATGGTGGGCACATTGGGCGCCGAGACCACGGTGAAGTACATCGGCGAGATGGGCATGAGGGCCGTGGAGGGCGTGGGGATCTCCGACGGCAGATGGAGGCGGTCCCAGGCCGCCAACTTCCAGACCGTCTGGGGCGACCCCGAGGACGGCATGAAGAGGCTCGACGAGGCCGAGGCGTTCGTCAAGAAATACGACGGGGAGCTCGACGGCAGGCTGATAGCCGCCCTGTATCCGAGCACCGTCGACCAGGTCTCCGAGGGGCTCCAGAAGGCCGTCAGGGAGAAGGCCGACGAGCTCAAGGTCCCCGTCAGCATCCACGCCGCCCAGTGGGTCGTCGAATTCCAGAACATGATAAGGATGTACAAGATGACCCCCGTAGAGTTCCTCAGGCACACCGGCCTCCTGGGGCCGGACCTCATCATAGGCCACGGCTGGGCCATCGCCGGCCACCCCCTGCTGGCGTATCCCGAGGTAGGCGGCAGCGACCTCCAGATCCTCGCGGAGTCCGGGGCCACCGTCAGCCACGACCCCCTGGTCTTCCTTAAACGGGGAAACAAGATGCACTCCCACACCAAGTACCTGAACGCCGGTGTGAACGTGAGCATCGGCTGCGACACCTCCCCCCAGGACATGCTCAACGAAATGCGGATGGCCAGCTACGTGACCAAGCTCGCCGACTGGAGCTGCTTCAGCGGAACAGCAAGGGAAATCTACACGAGTGCCACCATCGGAGGAGCCAAGGGCATCGGACGCCCCGACCTGGGGAGGCTGGCAGAGGGCTGCCTAGCCGACATCGCCGTGGTCGACATGCAGACTATAAACAACGTGCCGTGCCGTGACCCCGTGAAG
>JAUVYU010000089.1 GCA_030602935.1 Candidatus Bathyarchaeota archaeon
ACGATTCCGATTGAGGAAGTTCCAGGACCTCTACGACTCCCTTTAATCTTTCAATTTTACCCCCGTTGGAAACCGCTAAATCCCCTTGGTCGACTTATCTATCATGAGCCCAGTCAAGATTCTCGTTTCATTCCACATCGAGGAGCGCCTCTTGGACCGGGTCAGGGGCGTGGACCCGAGCCTGGAGGTCCTCTACGACAAGGCCCTCCTGGGGGAGCCCCGGTACATGAACGACCAGCACGGGGGCCCCATCGAGCGGACGCCGGAGCAGGAGGAGCGGCTGAGGGAGATGATGGCGGAGGCCGAGGTCCTCTTCGGATACGTCCCCAGGAGCTATGGCAGGGAGATCGAGCGTTGGTTCCCCAAGCTCAAGTGGAACCAGTCGCCCAGCGCCGGCATAGGCTGGGCAGCCAAGCAGCTGGGTTGGACCGAGACGGACATCATGTTCACCACGGCAAGCGGGATGCACGCGACGCCCCTGGCCGAGTTCTGCCTCATGGCGATGCTGATGTTCGTGAAGGACTACTTCCTCATGGCCGAGGAGAAGGGACGGAGACACTGGCAGAGGACCTGCGCCACGGAGCTCCGAACCAAGACCCTGGCGGTAGTGGGCCTAGGCAGTGTGGGCAGTGAGGTAGCGAAGGTGGGTCAATGCATGGGGATGCGGGTCGTCGGCTCGAAGAAACATGTGGACGGGGTGGACCCGGCGTCGGTGAACGTGGACACGCTCTACAGCCCCGCTGAACTGGAGCCGATGCTGGGGGAGGCCGACTTCGTGGTACTCATCGCCCCGGAGAGCGAGGAGACCCGGGGGCTCATCGGTGAGAGGGAGCTTGCCATCATGAAGAAGGGCGCGGTGCTCATCAACATCGCGAGGGGCTCAATGGTTGATGAGGAGGCCTTGATACGGGCCCTGGAGTCGGGCCACCTGGGGGGAGCGGCCATCGATGTCGTCTCGAAGGAGCCCCTCCCGCCTGAGAGTCCCCTGTGGGGCATCCCGCGGGTCATCATCAGCCCCCACTCGGCCAGCACGGCTGACACGGAGAACGAGAAGCTCACGGAGATATTCTGCGACAACCTGAGGCGGTACTTGGACGGACGCCCGCTGAGGAACCTGCTGGATAAGGAGCTTCTGTACTGAGGGGCAGAACTCAAGCTCAAGTATTTTCAAAAATGTTGGTTGCCGGTTGGTGAGCCTTCGGTCTCTCGGAGCCGCCTCCGGACATGGTTTATATCCCCCCGGGGGGGATACTGGTGCATGGAGTCGCATCACAAGCACAGGAAGGACGTCCGGGACAGGCTCTCAAGGATCGAGGGGCACGTCCGGGGCATAATCAAGATGATAGACGAGGACAGGACCTGCCCGGACCTCCTCATCCAGATAGCGGCCGTGAGGGCCGCACTGAGCAAAGCGGGGCAGGTCATCCTGGAGGACCACATCGAAGCCTGCATCGGGGACGCTGTCGCTTCCGGCGAGGTGGAGCCCCACCTAGTGGAGTTGAGGGACGCCCTCTCCAAGTTCTTCTAGGAGGACCCTGCAAAATGGTTGAGAGACGCAAGGTCATGCTCCTGGGCGTCGTCATCGTCCTAGCGGCAACAAGCTGGCTCACGGACGTATTATCGTTGCTCCCTAAGGGGACGAGCAGTCTGTTCGGGCTCGTCGCGGCGGTCCTAGGAGTCCTGTTCATCGGGCACAGCGCGATCGGGACGCTGATGGATGGGGTCTTCGGGATTGACGTCCTCGCAGCCGTGGCGATCATCGCCTCCATCTACGTGGGAGAGTACATCGCGGCGGCCGTCGTAGTGATAATGCTCGGAGGCGGGGAGGTCCTTGAGGACATCGCGTTCTCCAGGGCCACGAGCGCCATCGAGAAGTTGGTCGAGGACTTCCCCCAAACCGCGTTCGTGGTCCGGGAAGGCGGGGAGGTCGAGGTGCCCATCTCCGAGATCGAGGTCGGAGAGACGGTGATCGTGAAGCCCGGCGGGATGATACCCGTGGACGGGGTCATCCGCGTCGGGAAGGCTACCGTCAACCAGGCCTCGGTCACCGGCGAGTCCCTCCCCGTGGAGAAGGCACCGGGGGACGAAGTGTTCAGCGGGACCATGGTGGAGCTGGGCGCCCTGGAGGTCGAGACGACCGCCGTCGGCGATAAGAGCACCTATGGGCAGATAATCTCCATGGTGAGGGAGGCCCAGATCCACAGGGCCCCCATCGTGAGCCTCGCCGACAAGTTTGCGGGCTACTACATACCCGTGATCCTCGTCATCGGAGTCGCCGTCCTGTTATGGACTAAGAGCCCCCTCAGGATGGCCTCAGTCTTCATAATCGCCTGTCCATGCGCGCTGACCCTGGCTACCCCCACGGCAGTGGTGGCCAGCATCGGAAACTCCGCACGGAAGGGCATCCTCATCAGGAACGGGGAGAGCCTGGAACTGCTCGGGAGCGTGGACACCCTCGTGGTCGACAAGACGGGCACTATCACCTCGGGAAAGCCCACGGTCGTCGACGTGAAGGGCTACAGCGGATATGACGCCACGCAGGTCCTCAGCTACGCTGCCGGGGCTGAGAGGCATTCCGAGCATCCCATCGCTCGAGCCGTCTTAGCGAGGGCGGAGGAGGGTGGGGTAACCCCTCTGGAGTGCTCGGAGTTTGAGGTCTACCCCGGGCTCGGGGTCTGTGTCACCCACGAGGGGTCTTCAATCGTAGTCGGGAGCGAGAAGCTGCTCCGGGAGAACGGTATCGCCCTTCAGGGGCAGGCGAGGGAGGACCTTGAAACTGAGGAGGCGACCCGCTCGGTGATATTCGTCGTGGTCGACGGGCAGGTCGTGGGCTCCCTCATGGTCTCCGACACCCTCAGGGAGGGCGTCAGGGAGGTCCTCGCCGAGATGAAGAGGAACGGCGTGAAGAAGACGGTGATGCTCACCGGGGACAAGGTCGAGGTGGCAGAGAGCATCGGGGCCAAGGTGGGGATAGACATCATCGAGGCAGACCTGATGCCCGACGAGAAGGTCGAGAGGATCCACGCCCTGAAGGCCGGGGGGAGCCGCGTGCTCATGGTGGGGGACGGCATCAACGATGCGCCAGCCCTCGCCGCCGCAGACGTGGGCGTCGCGATGGGCCTGACGGGGACGGATATAGCGATGGAGACGGCGGGGATTACCCTCGCCACCGACAGGCTGGACCGTCTGCCCACGCTCCTGAGGATCGGCAAGGAGACGATGAAGGTGGTCAAGCTGAACATCGTCTTCGCCATGCTCGTGAACTTCTTGGGGATAACCCTGTCGATAATGGGGATAGTCACCCCCCTGATGGCGTCGCTGATCCACGAGAGCAACGCCATGATAGTGATGCTGAACGCCCTGAGACTACTCAGAGTGGACTAGCATCCCCCCCTTTACCTAAGGACTAGAGCACGGTCTCCTCGACGATGACTCCCCTGCTCTTCAGCTCCGAGATCAGCGTCTCCGAGAACTTGGTGTCCATGCCCAGCTTCTCCGGTGGGATGACCCCCTTCATGTCGATGGTTCCCTTGACCAGCATCCCCGCCACGATCGACGCCGTGTAAGCCGTGGTCCTCGCCATCGCCGAGACGTCGGTCTCGTAGTCGTAGCGGTCCAGTATCCGATGTCTATACCCCGTCTTCTTTCCCTTCTTCTCACCCAGGACCTGGATCCTCATAACCAGGAGGTCCCCGATCTCGGGCTTCCAGAGGCTCCTCTCGAGCAGCCTTGCAGTGACCAGCCTGGGCGAGACCTCGGAGCCGCCGACGGTGAGGGGCTCATCCGAGAAGTACCCAAGCTCCCGTAGGAGCTTTACCTTCTCGACGTGGCCGGGGTAGCGCAGGGTCTTCTCGTACATGTTCTTGACCTCGGGGAACGTCTTGGCGAGGCTCCGGAGGCCATCCGTGTAGAACGCCTCCAGGGTGCCGACGCCGGGGAACTCTATCTCCTCGAGGCCGCTGAGGGCGGGGACCTGGACGACCTTGCCGTCCTGGATGATGCTCACCTCCCTGACGTACTCGTCTATGAGCCCCTCAGCCGACCACGTGATGGTGTAGTCAAGGGGGGGGACGAGCTCCTCGGGGATGCCGCCGACCATGATCTGGGCCTCGTCGACCCTGTCCAGTCTGGCCACCGAGTGGCCCACAAGGATGTTCGAGAGGCCCGGCGCGACGCCGCAGTCCGGGATAACGGTGACGCCCGCCTTCTTCGCCGCCCCGTCGAGCTCCATGGGGTCCTCGGGGGTGAACGCGATGTCCAGCATGTCCACGCCAGCCTCCACTGAGGCCTTGAGGGCCACGTATCCGAAGTCTCCGGGGAGAGCCCCGAGGACCAGGTCGTAGCCGCTGAGGGTCTCCGTCAGCTTGGCCTGATCTCTGGTGTCGATAAGCGTCCAGTCGGCCCCCTCGATGGGTGAGGTGGCAGCCCTGGCCCTCTCCTCGCTTATGTCTGATAGGGTCAGCTCTGCGCCCTCGACGGACCCAGCGAAATCCCTGGCCATGATCGAACCGATCTTCCCACTACCTAGAACGATGACTTTCATGGGATTACACAGTGTATACTAGATACTCAACCATTATTCACAGTTTTCCTTCGCCGGTAAGCGCACAGGGTTAAAATCTTTTCAACTCCCAGTGTCTAAGGAGACCCATGGAGCCCAGATACGCGCTGGTACGGACCCCCGGTGACAGCTACAGGAGCTGCCTCTCCAC
>JAUVYU010000190.1 GCA_030602935.1 Candidatus Bathyarchaeota archaeon
CGGGGTCTTCACCTACGAGAGCTTCCTCATCAAGGTCGCCTACCTAGCCACCCTAGCAGCCCCCCTCGCCTTCCTCCAGGTGAACTCCGTCCTCGAGCTCATCCCCGCCGCCCCCTACCTCATCCTCGCCCTGGCCACGGACTACCCCCCCTACTACACCATCACCTGGCAGTACCCCGCCCTCGTCTCGGTGTCCTTCTTCGTCTCCGCGATCCACGGCAGCGTAGGCGAGAAGCCCCGCAGGCTGCATCTAAAGCTCGGGGCGGCTGCCCTCATCTCATTCGTCCTCCTCTCCCCCTGCACGCCGTTGATGGCACGATTCGGGGAGACCTGGAGGCTCCACCTCCCCGACGAGATGACCAGGCTCAGGCATGAGGCCCTTGACAGCATACCAGGGGACGCAACGGTCCTCGCCCAGGAGAACATCTTCCCCAACCTCGCCGAGAGGGAGACCGCGTACACCCTCTGGCCCCCCGACGCTGAGCCCCCCGACTTCGTGGTCTTCAACGTCCACGAGTACTGGTTCTACCACATCCCCGGCCACCGCACCATCCAGAGCGCCGCCCTGGAGCTCCTCGCCACAGGGGAATACGGGGTCTACGCCAACGTCGACGGCTTCATCATCCTTAAGAGGGGACACGAGGGCCCGGCCAGGTACCGGGCCCCCCTGAGCCTCGTCCTGGACCCCGCCACCGCCAGGAACCACTTCATCTCCTTCGAGGACAGGGTCCCCGAGACCCAGTTCTACGTCCCGGGCTGGGTCGAGATAGAGGGGGGCAGCCTACGCCTGGAGCCCCGGTTCAGGGGCCCCGTCTGGTGGGGGCCCTACGTCACCGTCCCCCCGGGGAACTACACGGTGATGGTGAGGCTGGAGGCAGAGGAGCTCACCGACGCCCCCGTCCTGGGGCTCCAAGTCTACTGGTACAAGCATCAGGTCTACGCCGACCGGGTCTTCTGGGGGGGCCACCTCGTGACGGGGAGACCTCTCACAGCCCAGTTCGACGTCGAGCTCACCGAATGGGTGCCCGCCCTCGAGGTGGTGGGCATCGCATACGGGAACGCAGAGATACTGATCCACGAGGTGCGCTTCGAGGAGCGGACATGAGAGCCCTGGCGTTCATTCCATCGTACAACGACGTCATCTCAGGCCACGCCATCGCCCAGCAGCTCGAGATACTCCCCGAGGTCGCCAGGGTGCTCATCATCGACGAGAGCGACGACCCCCGGTGCCTCAGGTACCTCAGGGGCATCCGGGGGGGCAAGCTGGACGTCGTCCACAGGGAGCGGGGCGGGAAGTGGAGGGCCTGGCGCACCGCCCTCGAGGCCGCGTTGCCCTACGACGCCCTCCTCCAGATCGACTCCGACGTCGTGATCAGGGAGCCAGAAACCCTCCTGCACGCCCTAGACGACGCCGACATCGCCTCCGCCTACCAGGAGATCATACCCCCCCGGGGCAGGGCCCCGTTCGCCAGGCGCATCGCGGAGATCTACGGCAGGATGCACCGGGACCTCCAGGCCCGCGGCAAGTTCAACATGGGGGGGCAGGCCATCGCCCTCAGCCGCCGCACCGTCGCGCGCCTCCTGGGAGCAGACCTCTTCGAGGAGCCCGTCCACGCCGACGACCACGTGGTCTGCCTGGCCGCCGCCGCGATGGGCCTCCGATGCACGAGCGTCGACTGCGGCCTCGGCATCAGCCTCCCCGGCGGCATGGGGGAGTGGATGAGGTACAGGTCCAGGCACAGGGGGGCCATCGGCTGGGCGGAGAGGTACGTCGCCTCCAAGACCGGGCTGGGGGAGGCGGTGGCCGAGGTCTCCCGGGCGGACTATGTCCACACGCTGAACGCCTTCATCAGGGCCGTCCTGGGCAGCCCGGGGCCCCTCGACCCCCTCATCCTCCTCTTCCTCGGCTTCAGCTCGATCCTCCCTCTGGAGGACAGGACCCAGTGGAGGCGGTTGAAGGGGAGCAAGCAGCCCCAGCATCAGGGTCGGCTACGCAACGACTGCGTGGCGCTGGTTTTCAGCCTCCCATGGAGGATGGGGCTCGCCCGGTTCAGGTCAGCGATGCCGGAGGGCGTAGGAGCTGCTCTCCCGTGTCATCCTTTTATGATCAGACCGTGACTGTAGGGTCATGCTCGAGTCCGTGACCAGCAAGGGCGTCGAGTTCTTCAGGAGGCAGCACAGGGCCTTCAAGGTCAACATCGCCAGGAACCTGGTCTCCAAGTTCTCCATAGGCCTCACCCAGCAGTACCAGTCCATCTACGTCGCTGCCCTCGGCGCGGGTGCCGTGGAGCTGGGCTACGTGAGCAGCGTCGGCGGGGTCGCCAGCACCCTCTTCACGCTGCCCGTGGGGTGGCTGGCGGACAGGTACGGGATAAGGAAGGTGCTCATGTCGGGGCTGGGCATCATGGTCCTCAGCTTCCTCGCCTTCGGCCTCGCCCAGAGCTGGCAGATGGGCGGCCTCGCGATGGGGCTCTTCACCATTGGGTTCAGCTTCATGATGGTGGTCTGCCCCATGATCTGCGGGAACACCCTCAGGAGCGAGGAGAGGGTCACCGGCATGCAGCTCTGCGACACCGTCACGGCCCTTCCCCGCCTGGTGGCCCCCGTCGTGGCGGCGTATCTCATAACGTCGTTCGGCGGGATGAACGCGGGGGGCATACGTCCCCTGTTCTGGATCTCGGCGGCGGGCATTCTGGTGGCATTGATAATCGTGTACCTTTACCTCTTCAACCCGATTGAGCCCTCCAGGAAGGGGGGCAGCATCCTGCAAGGGTTCGGCAGGGTCTTCAAGGAGGGGACCATGGTGACCCGCTGGCTCATCTACACGATGATCTCGACGGTGCCCATGTACCTCGCGTTCTACATCCCCTACTACGCCAAGGAGATCAAGGGGGCCGACCCCTACGTGATTGGGCTCATGGACTCCGCCTACTGGGCTTCCAGCGTCTTCCTGGCCCTGCCCGTGGGGGTGCTGGCCGACAGGTATGGCAGGAAGAGGATGGTGGCGCTGCTGACGCCGGTCTACTGCCTGGCGCTGGTGCTTCTCGTCGTTGCGCCAAACGACCTGGTGCTGATTCTGGCGGGGCTGCTGAACGGGTTCTTCATGCTGGGGGCCATCACCCAGGCCGCCATCGGGTTGGAGCTGGTGCCCAGGGAGATG
>JAUVYU010000082.1 GCA_030602935.1 Candidatus Bathyarchaeota archaeon
CGGATGACCGCCTCCGACAGGGCGTCCGGGTCAGCGTTCATCAGCCTCCCCCCCTCAGCCTCGGTGAGCCTGAAGAGCTCGGGGTCGGCGATGACGCCGTGCTTCACCACCTCACCCAGCCCCGAGAGGAGCTCCCTCCGGGGGAGGGTCCCCAGTATCCCCTGGTCCGAGACGACGAGGGAGGGCTGGTAGAACGCCCCGATCAGGTTTTTCCCCCTGGGGTGGTTGACCGCCGTCTTCCCGCCGTAGCTGCTGTCCACCTGGGCGAGCAGGGTCGTGGGCACCTGGACCAGGCTCACGCCCCTCATGTAGATGGCGGCAGCGAAGCCCGCGAGGTCTCCTATGGCGCCCCCGCCGAACGCTATCACGGCGGATCTCCGGTCGAGTCCTATGTCGAGCAGCTCGCCTACCAGGTCTCCCGCTATCTCCCAGGACTTCGCCTCCTCGCCGTCGGGCACCTTCACTATGCCGATGTTGAGCCCTGCGGACTCCAGGGAGCCCCTCAGCGCCTCTACGTGGGCCTCCGGGATGCCGTCGCTGGTCACGACCGCGCAGGTTCGGACCTCGGGGAGCCTCTCCCTGATGAGGTGGCCCGTGCTGTTGACGATCCCGACGCCGACGTGGATGGAATAGCTCCTATCGCCGAGGTCGATGTCCAATGAGTGGACGCTGGGGGCTGAACCCGGGGCCTCCATATCCCCGCTACAGCCTCCTGCCGACTGAGTGAGCCACGGGCCCCAGCTCCCCCATGAGGGCCTTGAAGTCTTCGGGCCTCAGTGATTGGACTCCGTCGCTCATGGCCTCCTCGGGGTTCGGGTGGACCTCCACGATCAATCCGTCTGCCCCGGCGGCGACCGCTGCCTTCGACATGGGCTTCACGAGGCTCTTAACCCCGGTGCCGTGGCTAGGGTCCACCACGACCGGGAGATGGCTCACCTCCTTGAGGAGGGGGACCGCTGCGAGGTCCAGTGTGAACCTCGTGAGCTTCCCGTAGCTCCGTATCCCCCTCTCGCAGAGGATGACATCAGGATTCCCGCCATGGAGGACGTACTCGGCGGCGCTGAGCCACTCCTCAATAGTGGACGACAGGCCCCTCTTGAGTAGCACGGGCTTCCCTGCCTTCCCCACCCGCTTGAGTAGGGGGTAGTTCTGGACGTTCCTCGCCCCTATCTGGAGGACGTCGGCGTATTTTTCGACGATCTCCACCTGCTCAGGCGCCATCACCTCTGTGACGACGGGGAGCCCCGTCTCCTCCCGGGCCTCTGCGAGGATCTTCAGCCCCTCCACTCCGAGCCCCTGAAAGCTGTAGGGGAGTGTCCGGGGTTTGAACGCCCCTCCCCTCAACATCGATGCACCTGCGGCCTTCACGGCCCTCGCGGCCTCCATCAGCTGCTCTCTGGACTCCACTGAGCAGGGGCCGGCGATGACAACAACCTTCTCGCCCCCGATCACCACGTCCCCGATCCTTACCAGTGTGCTCTCCATGCCCTCGCTCCTAGCGGCGAGTTTGATCTTTGACGATATTTTAAGCGACATACCTCTCTCACTTCCTCCTCTTCATGGCTTCCCGCACGGCCTCCTCGATGGCGTCCGAGGTCAACCCCATCTTCGCCATCAGCGCCGTGTAGCTCCTGCTGGACTCTCCGAAACGATCCATTATGCCCACCCTCTCCATGGGCGTCGGCCTCTCCTCTGCGAGGGTCTCCGCCACCGCGCTCCCCAGGCCCCCGATGACGCTGTGCTCCTCGGCGGTGACTATCGCCCCCGTCTCAGCTGCGGCCTTCACGATCGCATCAGTGTCCAGGGGCTTCACCGTGTGCATGTCCAGGACCCTGACAGAGATTCCTTCTCCCGCCAGACGCCCTGCTGCCTCGAGGGCCATGGGTACCATGACTCCGTTGGCTATCACGGATGCGTCCGAGCCCTCCCTCAGGACGTTTGCCCTTCCCAGGGTGAACTCACATCCCTCTGCGTAGGCCACCGGCGTTTCGCCTCTCGCTAGGCGGAGGTATGCGGGTCCGGGGGTGTCCACTATGGCCTTGAGGGCCTCAACGGCCTCCGGTGCGTCCGCCGGTACGACTAACTTCATGTCCGGTAGGACCCTCATCACGGCTACGTCGCCGTAGGTCTGGTGGGAGTCGCCGTCGGCGCTGGGGGAGAGGCCGCTGTGAGTGCCCACTATCTTGACGTTGAGCCCCGGCCTCGCCACGGAGCTGGAGATCTGCTCCCATGACCTGCATGCCACGAACATCGCGAACCCGCAGGCGATGGGCGTCTTCCCGGAGGCCGCCAGCCCCGCGGCTACTCCGATCATGTCCTGCTCGCTGATCCCGATCCTGATGAACCTCTCCGGGAACCTCTCGGCGAAGTATGTGACCTTGGTGGAGGCCGCGACGTCCGGGTCGAGGACCACGAGCTCCTCGTGGATCAGCCCCAGGTCGACGAGGGCCCTGCCGAAGTGCTCCAGCTGGGATGCGGTCTTTGTCTGCATCTACGTCAGCTCCTTCAGGGCTCGCTTGAGCTCCTGGGCGTCGGGGGTTTTCCGGCTGTACTTGGTCCCCTCCATAAACGAGATGCCCTTCCCCTTGGTCGTTATCGCGATGATGACGCTGGGTTTCCCGGTGGTGAGATCGCAGGCGTTGAGGGCGTCGAGGATGCTCGCGGGGTCGTTCCCGTCTGCCTCCATCGCCTCCCAGCCGAAGGACCTCCACTTGTCTGCCAGCGGGTCCATCGCCTTGATCTCCGCGGTCCTCCCCGTCAGCTGGTAGCCGTTGCGGTCGACGATGGCGGTGAGGTTGTCGAGGCCGTGGTGGGCGGCGGTCAGGGCGGCCTCCCAGACCTGTCCCTCGTTGAGCTCGCCATCCCCCAGGAGGACGTAGGTCCTGCTCCCCGAGCCGTCCATCTTAGACGCCAGGGCCATCCCGACGCCTATTGAAAGCCCCTGCCCGAGGGAGCCTGTGCTGGCGTCAACGCCGGGGATCTCCATGTCGGGGTGCCCCTGCAGCTGGCTGCCTATCTCCCTGAGGGTCATCAGCCTATCAGGGGAGATGTATCCCGCCTCCGAGAGGACGGCGTAGAGGGCTGGGGCGACGTGGCCCTTGCTGAGGACGAACCTGTCCCTGTCTTTCCATGAGGGGTTCTTGGGGTCGTGCTTCATCTTGATCATGTAGAGGATGGCCAGGATGTCCACCGCCGAGAGGGAGGCCCCCAGATGGCCGGAGCCGGCCTCGGCGATCATTCTGAGGACGTTCTTCCTCAGGTCCTTGATGACAGTGCCCAGGGGCCTGAAGCCCGAGCGGGTCTGGACCATGTTCCCGTGGACGGTGGGCTCCTCGCCGACGGTGAGGTTCGAGATGAACCGCCCCAGTTCGGTGAGCTCCACCCCCGCGAAGTTGGAGGGGTCGCCGTAGGATATGAGGTTGAACTCCTTCAGGATCTGGGCGTTCCTCTTCAGCGTTGAGAGGGGGATCTTGTGCCTGCGGGAGATCCCTCTCAGAACGGATGTGACGGACGCCGGGACCCTCGGGATGTTGGTCAGGATGAGAACTTGGTTCTTATTGATTGTACGAAGCACAATTCGACGGAGGTCGTCTAATTGTACGTCGGATAATGGAATTGGCGCATCTTTACACCACCGAATTTGGCTTTCAATCTCTCAGGGTCTATTTAAGGATGCCGGGCAGCTGGAATTGGCCATTCAGAGGCCCTTTTATGGCCTACTCCGTCCATCCCAGGGTTCTCACGCCGAATTTCAGTATCTCGGGGGCGTCCTCCGCCTTGGAGACCAGCTCCTCGATGCTCCCTATCTGGAGGACTCCGTAGATCATCCAGAGCCCCGTGGCCTCCTCGTGGTGCTGGGCGTCGACTGCGTGCATGTTCACCTGGGTCGCGACGACGGATGAGAGCTTGTTTAGGGCCCCGGGTATGTCGTTGAGCATGGCTGAGATCTCAAGGAGCTTGGTGCCTGGCGATAGGAAGTCGATGAACAGGGCCTGGATGTCCGCCCACGCCTTGAGGATCGCGTGGCCCCCGGTCACACCGCCCACGTTCTCGGGGAGGAGCAGGTACATCTCGCCCTTGTCGTCGGCCTTTATCTGGTAGGTCGATTCGAGCTCGAATGCCTGGGGGAAGAACTCGGTGATCTCCCGGGAGGTGACGAACCCCCCGAGCCCCTCGAGTTCGTCGACGATGTCGTCGGCGGTCACGTCCTTGTCCTTAAAGTCCGCGATATACTCGGAGACCCAGATGTTCCCCAGCCCGAAGGCGCCGCTGCTCAGGATGTTCACCCCCTTGGAGGAGAAGAGCTTGGTTACGCTGGCGAGGGAGCCCATGATGTCCTCCATGAAGACCCTGAAGTAGCTGACGTGGGGGTTCAGCTGCATCGTGGAGACCGAGAGCCGGGAGGAGCCCTCGGTGCTCCCGCCGAAGAGGTTCTGCCCCGGGAAGAGGTTGAGTGCCCCGGCGATCTTCTCGTCGATGTACACCCTCCAGCCCCCCTCGACACGCTCAACCTTGGAATGTCCGCACACAATCATCTGTCACACGCTCAGAAACCTGATGTTGACTATTTAGACCATGGATATTATAGGGTTTCCGACAACATTTTCGAGCCAGATAGACAGGTAAGCGCCTAAATACCCGTTAGACATGTGGAACCTTGATGAAGCCCCTCGTCGTCCCTGCGATAATCGCCGAGAGCCAGGAGGAGCTCGACTCGATGCTGGAGAGGTTGAATGGCAAGGTGGAGCGGGTGATGTTGGACGTCATGGACGGAAAATTCGTCCCCAACAGGTCCCTGGACTTTGACTTCAGGCTCCCTGATAGCTTCGAGTACGAGGTTCATATGATGGCCGTCGACCCCCTCGAACGCCTCTCGACCATGGCCAGGAAAGTGGACATAGCGATCCTCCATGTCGAGACCCTCACCGACATCAGCGCGACTATTGATCGTGTGAGGAGGTTGGGGCTCCAACTGACCCTCGCCCTCAATCTTGGGACGGGAGTCGACGTCATCGAGCC
>JAUVYU010000161.1 GCA_030602935.1 Candidatus Bathyarchaeota archaeon
AGCACCGTTGACAAAAGAGCGGACCAAGAAAATCATTGACGCTAAAAAAGGTCCATTCAAGGATATCTAAGTGCGCGCGCATCGCCACAAAGACTTCCCTCTTTTTTCTCGTAAGTTTTAAGCGGTTATGCGCCCCATACAATGGTGTAGCTCTTAGCGCGCGGAGAGGTCAACTGCGAGCATTTCTACCATTGGCAGACCTGGGAGACGAGCTTCTGGAGTATCTCATCGAAGTCTTCTCCCTCGATTACTAGGAGGCCGAGGTTCTGGGAGTAGACCTCGCTCTCCCTATCAAGTTTAGGGTGGGCGATGAGGATCGTCTTCGAGGCTTTGAGGTCGAGGGAGATGGCGTAGTGCTTTAGGACCTCCTCTGGTTTGATGCCGCCGTCCGTAAGTACCTTCGTGATGCTCTTGATCGGATTCAGGGAGTTCTTCTCGGCGTAGACATCCACGAGATGCGCGCGCGCGTTTATGTTGTGTGGTTTGGACGGTTCCCGCCCTACCACTTCCAATGGTGAAAAATTTAAAAAGTTTCACGCAATTCATCTACCCATTAAAATGAGTGTCCTTCTTGCTATCCCTTGATAATAACGAGCGCTGTGAGTAGGATGTTGGCATGACTTCTGATCTTAACGAGCTGAGCCTCGAGAACCTTGTGGGGTTCTACAGTGAGGAGCTACGGAAGATAGATCAGGGTGAGCGGGCCACCAATGTTCTCGGCTCGAATGTGAGGGCGAGGCTTCGAGAAGCGGGCATACTGGCGTACAGGAACAGGGAATGGATGATTACTGAAGAAGCGAAGAAGTATCTTTCGACATAGTAGCTCATGCGTGTGCGGGCGTATTCAGCGTTCATAGTGTTTTCAAGTCGATCGTGCTCCGTCTCGCTCTGAGAGCTCTCATTTTCAAAGCATGCGGCGGCATTTTGAAGGAAGTGATGGAAAGAGTTATGTTAGTTTTCACACGGAAACAATGTGGGGCTCCATGCCAGAGGCAATGGTGTGCAGCATCTGCGGGGCTGAAACCCCGATCAGACACGGTGTCGACCTGCGACAGGACATATGGTGCTGTCACAGGTGTTTCCGGATCTACCAGTCCCTCAAAGAGTTCTACTCGAAGAAGGGATACGACAAGGAGAGATGCTTAATCATTTTAAGGCAGGTGGTGGAGAAGCAGAAGCGGCAGGGTATATGGTCGGGGAAGCCGGTTTGATGTTCGGGGGTTGCTCGCGTGTTGGGGGTTGACGTATTGGTGGATGGTGACGTAGACTCTGATGTGTGCCCTTACAGCAGGCTGATGCCGGGGTTTACTGTGCTTAGGCACTGCCTTCTCCAGAAACTTGTGACCATGGGGTTGAATGGTGAGGTGTACTATGCCACCTGCCCGGTCACTGGATATGCTGAGCACTTCAGGGAGTGCCCAGACTACATAAAAGCCCAGAAGGAGAAGTTAAACCCAGAGAATATTCCTGGAAACTCCTAGTCCACATGCTTCCCCCAATTGAATTATTGAGTTGGCCCGCACGCGCCCACGACGAGAACAGGACAGGTTCTCCTCAGTACAGAACCCGTCATCTTCCTTTCACTACATCTCACGTGCGCGCGCGGAGAGATCGATATTTAAGGATGGACATAAATAGACTTCGGGTGGATGGAGAGATAATGTCCAAGATTCCGTGCGCCCTGACCATCGCTGGCTCCGACTCCGGGGGCGGCGCAGGCATACAGGGAGACCTGAAGACTTTCGCAGCCCTAGGCGTTCATGGCATGTCCGCCATCACCGCCATAACCGCCCAAAACACCCTGGAGGTCACCGCCGTTCAGAACATCGATCCCGACGTCATCCGAGCCCAGATAAGGGCCGTGGCGGACGACATAGGCGTCGACGCCGCTAAGACGGGCATGCTCCACACGAGGGAGATAATTGAGGTCGTCGCCGAGGAGATCGAGCGATACGGATTCCCCGTCTGCGTCGACCCCGTCATGATTGCGAAGAGCGGCGCTGTCCTCCTCAAGCCCGAGGCCAAGGACAGCCTCGTCGACAAGATCCTGCCGCTGGCGATGGTGCTCACGCCCAACGCCATGGAGGCAGAGGCCATCTCCGGGGTGAAGATCGGGTCCCTCGAAGACGGGAAGAGGGCTGCCGAGAAGATCATCGAGCTAGGCCCCGAGGCCGTCGTCGTCAAGGGAGGCCACATACTGCAAAGGGAGGGTATGGCCGTCGACATCCTGCTCCACGACGGAGGTTTCACCCTCCTGGAAGCGGAGAGATACGACACGAAGGACACCCATGGAACCGGATGCAGCTTCTCATCGGCCGTAGCGGCGGAGCTCGCGAAGGGGAAAAGCATTCCCGAGGCAGTCGACGTTGCCAAGCAGTTCGTGAACAGAGGCATCAGGTTCGGGCTCCGCATCGGCGAGGGGCATGGCCCCATCAACCACATGGCAAACCTGTGGAACGAGGCCGAGAAGTACACGGTCCTCAGGAACGTATCCGAAGCCGTGGGCATCATAGAGGGCTCAAAGGAGATGGGGGACCTGGTCGCAGAGGTCCAGATGAACGTTGGCATGGCCCTTCCCTACGCCACAAGCCTGAGTGACGTCGCCGCAGTCGATGGTCGACTCTTCAGGAAGGCCAAGGGCGCCAGGGCCACAGGCTGCCCAGCCTACGGGGTCTCCGGGCACATCGCTCGAACCATCCTCGCCGTCATGGCCTACGACCGGACCTACAGGGCCGGGATGAACCTGAGGTACTCAGAGGAGACCGTGGAGACCTGCAATCAGCTGGGCCTCGTAGTCTCCTACTATGACCGGCGGGAGGAGCCTCCTGAGATCAAGGAGAAGGAGGGGGGCACAACCTTCTGGGGTTCACAGGAGGCCATCAGGCGTGTTGGGAAGGTCCCCGACGTCATCTACCATCTGGGGGACTGGGGGAAGGAGCCCATGATAGTCCTGGTGGGCAAGACCGCGGTCGAGGTCGCCGAGAGAGCCGTCATGATAGCCCGGGAGCTCTCAACCTCCTGAGGGGACGACCGCTGCCGGAGATGTACTCGTTCAACGACCTCAAGGGGAAGAGGACGCTGATCAGAGGCAACGTTAGAACCGGAAAGACAAGATTAACCGTCCGGCTGCTGGAGGAGGCCGTCAGGCTGGGCCTTTCAGAGGCCATAACCGTCATCGACATGGCGCCCAGGTCTCAGGAACATGAAGGGGGAAGCGTCGGAGGCCGGATATCCGAAAACACAGAGGCCTACAAGCAGGTCCGATACCTTTCGCCAGAACGGGTGGAGACCCCTAGGTTGAGGGCAGATACACCGGAAGAGCTGCTCTCATTGGTGGAGCTGAACGCGCAGAGCATCAAACCACTATTGCAGGAGTACCTCGAGAATCCGACGCCCATCTTGATGGTGAACGACATATCAATCATGTTCCAGAGCGGCTCGGATGACCTAATCATGGGGGCCCTCGACGCGTGTGAGACCTTCATCGCCAACGGCTACCACGGCGACAGCCTCTCCGAGGACCGGGGGACAGGCGTCTCCAAGATTGAGCGAGACCTGATGAACAGACTAGCCTCCCGGATGGACGTCATTATAGACCTCCGCTGAAGGGGATCTAAACGGGCCACTCTTCCCTCTCG
>JAUVYU010000070.1 GCA_030602935.1 Candidatus Bathyarchaeota archaeon
GATGTGACAGGTCGCGCAATATCCGATTCCTCGATAATCCTCCATATCAGACGGTTCAGCCGTTACTACGCTTGACCCAACTAGGTAGAGTGCAGAAAGCATGAATGTAAAAAGTACCAATACCGAACTGACTCTAGGTAGCTTCATTAGTGTATCTCTGTACCTAGGCTGGTCTGTTTTTTAAGGATTATCATCGTTTTTCTATATTGGTATATATTATTAGATCCTAATTGTAAAATGTAATAACGTTAAAATTTATATTGTACTATATGTAAATGGCAATATGAAATATCTTTTTATAGATAACGTACGAGTCGTTTGCAGGTATTCATTTTAATGAATAACAATCGTTATACATTTCACTCATAGCTGTCGTTATTGCCCTAGCAGTAACTTAATTTTTCTAAGTCCGGCGTATTTTGAAGAGGGGATAGATTATCCCGATGCTCATCAGAGCAACCCCGAGCCAGATGACGTTCATCAGGGGAAAGGTCTTGACGTTCACGACGAAGGACGTGGGAGGCATGGGCAGGCCGAGCATCACGTGGACCAGGGAGTAGTAGACGTCATCGGTCTGGTGCAGGACCACGTAGACATCCATGTCCAGGCTGCGGAGGATCAGGGGCCTCGAGACCACCCCGTGTATCGTGTACAGGAGGATGTTGAGCTCACCATTCAGCCTTGATCCCCCATCGATGAGGGTGACGGGTACAGTCAGGCCGGCGAACTCGGGGTCACAGCAGGCATCAGCCTCGGCGGTGTGGACGTTCCCGTAGGGCTCCCGGATGATGGCCTCCCCGAACTCGAGGCTGATGTCCCCCAGATCCAATGTCGACCCAGGGCTGGCCACCAGCTCCCCGTAGTCGGTCACGGACGGGGAGCTCAGGAGGATCCCCAGGACCACGAATACGACGCCCAGGTGGATCAGGTTCCTGCTGATCAGTACCCCGGAGCGCCTGCCCCCGAACACCTTCTCCGATGTGCTGTAGACGACGGCTCCGAGGGCGCAGATTGTGAAGGGTATCCCTAGGTTCGCCAGCATGTTAGGGGTCGGGAACCTGAGCAATGCAGCGGCCACTCCCAGGACGAGGAGGCCGCCCAGGAGCCCCGCGTAGGTCTTCATGTTGAGCCTGGGAGAGAGGTGGCACCCGATGAGTGAGGCAACGAAGAGAAGGACGAAGGGGTAGCACCACTTGTTGAAGAAGGCGGCGTCGATGCTTATTTCCCCTCCGCCCATGAGGCTGCCAATCATGGGGAAGATCATCCCCCAGAGGCAGACCAGGGTGATAAGGATGAGGGAGATGAAGCTCAGGGACAACGAGGTGGAGTAGACAGACTCCGAGTCGAGGTTCAGATCGAACAGGGGCTTACCGCCCTTCCTCTGATAGTACAGGAAGTAGCCCGCCATCAGCGCCAGCATGGCGAGGAGCACGCCCCCGATGGGGGACTGGCCGAAAGCGTGAACGGAGACCGCCAATCCGCCCCTGGTGATGGCGGTCGCGAACACCACCAGAACTGAGCTTACCATGATCATAAGCTCACGGGAGGAAGACTCCCTCCCTGAGATAGTTGAGGTAAGGTGGAAATACGCCGTCAGGGTTAACCATGGGACCAGAGAGGCCGTCTCAACCGGGTCCCATGCCCAGTAGCCGCCCCAGCCCAGCACCTCGTATGCCCAGAGGCCGCCGAGGGCGATCCCCAGAGTGAGGAAGAGCCACGCGGACTGGGCGAAGACCCTCACGAGGATGGACGCTGTCCTGTTCTCCTTCTTGAGGGTGTCGATGGTGAAGGCGAAGCCGTAGAACATGAGGACGTAACCTATGAAAACCACGGGGGGATGGATGAGCATCCACGGCGTCTTGAGCAGGGGGTTCAGCCCGCGCCCGTCCATCTGGGCCTCCGGGAACACGAGGAACGGGCTCTTTAGGAAGACTACGAGGATCACGAAGAGGAGCATGATGTCGAGGGCATGGAAGGCCCTGAACTCGGACTCTCTATCCCTCAACCTGAATCGGATGACCAGGTAGCCCAACGCGAAGGTCGCCGCCAGGAACAGCCACGACCCGGCGCTGCTGGCCCATGAGGCGTAGAGCCTACCGATGACGGGAAGCCCTGAGCTGCTGTAGTAGTAGACCTCCTCGAATCGGAAGTTGTTGACGATGAACGCCTGCGCTAGGAGCAGGTAGCTGCCGATGATCAGCAGGCAGGCGAGGGGAGCCATGGGGATCCCCATCTTCTGGGCTCGCCCCCTCCTGGAGTTGACCAGTTGGACTAGGTCGCCGAATATTAGGGCGGCGGCTCCAAAAAGCAATATCTCAGCAATTTCCATATGCGTTCCCTATTACGTCAGAATCCTTGTTTATAAACAGTCAGTCTTTCATTTTTTTCGTTCTAAATCGTTAAATAGCATGTTACGGGGTTATCCGTGGTGAATATGGAGTTCAGGGATGATGTCTTCCTCGGCATAACCGTCGTTGTCAACGTTCTGGCGATCTACTTCGCCCTCTTCATCGCTCCTGCGGAGGTGGCGCTGGGGGAGCTGGTCAGGGTTTTCTACTTCCATCTGCCTCAAGCCATCGTATGCTACTTGACGCTCGTCATCTCACTGGTCGGTGCGGTCCTTTTCTTGAGGACCAAGCAGGCCAAATATGACGCGATATCGGAGTCAGCGGCCCTACTCGGGCTTGTGTACGGTATGATCACGCTGGTAAGCGGATCGATCTGGGCGAACGCGGCGTGGGGCGTCTACTGGAACTGGGACCCGAGGGAGACGACCACTCTAGTGCTCTGGTTGGCGTACGTGGGCTACTTTTTCCTGCGGATGTCTGTCGAGAACCCTGAGCGGAGGGCTTCGGTGTCGGCCGCATACAACGTCCTGGCGTTCCTGACGGTGCCCCTGAGTTACATGTCATTCATTATCTGGCCGTCGCTCCACCCCCGACTGAGCGAGGGGGGAGGTCTCGGGCTCACGGGCACAATGGTCCAGGCCCTTCTGCTCAACATCCTTGGGGGGCTGCTCTTCTACGTCTGGATAATCAGGAAGACTTATGGAGTCCGCCTCACGAAGGATGAACTTGAGAGAAAGCTCTCGGAGGAAGTTAGAATTGCCGGCTGAAGTATACATGGTCCTCGCCCTCGTTTGGGTGACTTTGGCCGGGCTCTCGCTCTGGTTAATTAGGGCCCGTTCCAACTTGGAGAGCAAGCTCAAGGCTTAGACACGGTATCCGACATGAAGATTAAAGGAAAGTACCTCGTCGCGGGTATGCTGCTGATATTCAGCGCGTTCCTCGCATACGACAGCCTCTCAAACTACGTCAACCCCTACCTGTCAGTGACCACGGTGGTCAGGAACCTTGATCAGTATCAGGGCAAGAGCCTCCAGGTCATGGGGGTCGTCGAGTCAGGCACCTTTGACCGGGGGAACGACGGCACTATCAGGTTTGTCATCAACGACGGGACCGAGGCCATAGACGTGATCTACACCGGGGCGCTTCCCCAGAACTTTGACGAGGGGAAGGACGTCGTCGTCGTGGGCTCGCTGAACGGGGATGAGACGGTGGAAGCAAGACAGATCTTGGTTAAGTGCCCCTCCAAATACGAGGAGGAGGAGCCGCCTCAGCAGAACAACCACGTCTTCTTGGTCGGGATAGGCGTGGCTCTGGTTGCCGTGGCGTACCTGGGCGTCACCATGTTCTGGAAGAGAGGCTGATTTATACCTCCTGTGTGAAGGGGATAATATGCCGGCTGTCGTCGAGCTCCGCAACGTCTCCAAGCATTATGGTCCGCGGAGGGCCCTTGACGGGGTGACTCTGAGCTTCGAGGAAGGGGAGGCGGTGGCGTTCCTGGGGCCCAACGGGGCAGGCAAGAGCACATTGTTGAAGATGGTCGCCGCCCAGCTCACCCCAACCAGCGGAGAGATCAGCGTGTTGGGCTCGGACACGGTCCGTCAGCCTGAGCTGGTGAAGAGGAACGTGGGGCTCGTAGGCCACAGGAGCTTCATGTACGACGAGCTCACGGTGGAGGAGAACCTGGAGTTCTACGGGGGCTTCTTCGACGCGTCATCTGAGGACTATGAGAGGGTCATCGAGATGACCGCGTTGGAACGTTGGCGGGACGTCAAGGCAGGCCACCTCAGCTACGGCCTCAGGAAGCGCTCCGACATCGCCAGAGCCCTGCTGAGCCAGCCGAAGGTCCTCGTCCTTGACGAGCTCTTCTCTGGCATCGACCAGGACACCGCGGACAGCCTCGTGAAGCACCTGGAGGCCCGTCGGGGCCAGACCATCCTCGTCTCGTCCCACTCCCTTGAGAGGGTGAGGGAGCTGTGTGGGAGGGGTGTCTACCTCAGGGCAGGGGTCGTGGAGAAGGAGGTGGAGCTCTGATGGCCGACGAGGATCTGATGGGGAACGCCCTGAAGCTGGCGATGAAGGACCTCGTCATCGAGGCACGGAGGGCTCATGAGTTCATGTCAATACTGGCCTTCGCCCTCTCCTCCATCCTCATCAGCAGCTTCGCGTGGAGGGGGGTGCTGGTCCTGGGCCCTGAGGTGGTCTCCGCGACGCTATGGATTGTAGTCTACTTCTCGAGCATCCTCACGCTGACGACGAGCTTTGCCCGGGAGGTGGATCGGGGGACCATAGAGGGTCTGAGGAGCCTGCCCTGCTCCTCCTACGCCATCCTGCTGGGGAAGGTGATCTATGGGGCGGTGATCATGTTCACGGTCATGGTGGCGACGATACTCTCGGCGACGCTCTTCCTGAACATAGGCCTCTCGGTCGTCCCCAGCCTGTTTGTCGTGTTCGTGATGGGGGTCATCGATCTCGCCCTCATCGGGTCCGTCGTCTCCGCGATTGTGATGTACTCCGAGGGGAAGACCCTGCTGCTGTCGTTTCTCTTCTTCCCCGTCTCCGTGCCGATCCTCATCCCGGGGACCCAGGCGGTGGGGAAGGTGATATCGGGGGCGGGTCTCCTTGAGGTCATGCCCGAGCTCAGGCTTCTCCTAGCCTTCCTGCTCGCTATCGTTGCTGTCTCAATGTTGCTGTTCAGGCATGTTTTCCTGGAATAGATGCCTATTTCTATAATATTGTTAAAGCGTAATTCTTTGATATTATGTAAATCAAACTCCTATTCTGTTTATAAAATGTTAAGAAAATGTTATCTCAATTCGTGGAAAACATGCTATAATAACAAACAATTTTATTTTAGAGTTAAATAATGCAATGTAAATAAACTCTTATATATTTAAACGAAATCACTTACTCGACTACAATGAGTGAACGAAATTCACTATACTTAGCTGTAATTGCAATTATAATCGCTACAATCGCCATCGGAATGACATTTACTAAAACAGCAGGCCCCATGGGCCCCGCAGGTGCTGACGGTTCTGACGGTGCTGACGGTGCTACTGGCGCTGCTGGCGCTGTTGGTGCTGTTGGTCCCGCTGGTGCTACT
>JAUVYU010000197.1 GCA_030602935.1 Candidatus Bathyarchaeota archaeon
TGCAGAGATCACTCATCCAGTGTATGAGACGATATTATTGTCTAAGAGCGTTACAATCGCTGGAACCACGGCCGGACCAGGGGAAAAAGCCCATGGCTCCGTGCACGTCCCCGGCCTCTTCGCAGACGGCCAGCCCTATGAGGTGCCCTTTATGGTCTACAACGGGGTCGGTGACGGCCCCCATCTCTACATCCAGATAGCCCAGCACCCCGGCGAGACGTGGGGGCTGGAGGGGGTCTACAACGTCCTCTCCACACTGGACCCAGAGAACCTCAACGGCGTCGTCACATTCAGCCTGCCCAACGCCGTCGGATTCAGGTTCGCCACCTACTTCCCGCCCCAGATCACCCACGACATCAACAGGGTCGGGAAGGGCGACCCCGACGGCTCCCTCATGGAGAGGATGGTCGACACCTGGTGGACCAACTTCGTCGAGGGCAGGGCGGACTACGTCATCGACATCCATGGCGTCCCCCCGAAGACCTTCGTCTACTACGAGGCCGAAGGCGTCTCACCCGGGGTCCCTACGGAGGTCGCCGAGAAGGCCGAGAGGATGGCCCTCCTCTACAGCGCCGACTTTGTCCAGAAGCAGCTTGAGGCCTACGGGAGAGGCAGCAGCTTCCGGGGGGCCTGCATCGACCACGGGATACCCGCCATAGTCCCCGAGGTCTCACCCCAAGGTGCCTCAATAACCAAGAGGGGTCTACAGAACATCATGGTCGACCTAGGCATGATCGAGGGCGAGATAGTGCTCCCTCCGGTCCAGTACATCCTCAACTGGACATCCGACAGGAAGGCCAACTCGGTGGCCACCAGCGGGGGGGGATGCCTCATCCCGAAGGTGGAGATAGGGGACGTCGTCGAGGAGGGGGACGAGGTCGCCGTCATCTACAGCCCCAGGACGTTCGAGGTCCTGGAGACCCTGAAGGCCCACAGGGACGGCTACGTCTCGACCATCAGGAAGTACCCGGTCAAGAGCGCCGGCGAGAGGGTGATGTCGATACTCGAGATACTGGACGTGGTCAAGAATAACGGGCCTTAATCGTCGGCGAACTGCTCAACCAAGGCCATAACGTGGGCCCACTCCCCTGCCACCTGGGAGGTGGTGACCGTCTTGAAGCACAGGTCGCCGTACATGCTTAGGGCCGCCTCGTGCCTCGAGGGCTCATCGGCGCAGGCGTCGGTGACGACGAGGGGCACGATCCGCCGGAGATAGGCCGAGGTCGCCGTGAAGAGATCGCAGACCGATGTCTCAAGCCCCGAGATGAGGGCGGCCTTGACGCTCCGCCTTCTCAGGTACTCCTCCAGGTCGGTCCCCACGAAGCCGTCGAAGGTCTCCTTCTCCACCATCTTCTCACCGGGCATGGGAGCCGCGAAGCCCTCGAACCTAGTCCCCTCGGTGCCCGCGATGCATGGGATCTCTCCCCGCCCCTCAGGCCTGTAGAAGAGCATCCAGTTGCTCCGGTCGGGGTCGAACGCCGAGTGGACGTGGACCACCGTGAGCCCTCGCGTACGGGCCTCGGACAGCAGGGTCTCCACGTTCCCCGGGAAGGAGGCGAACTCCGGGTGGTCCTTGAGGGGCCCCCAGAAGTCCCGCTGGATGTCTACGAGAACCAGGGCTACCTGCTCGGGGTCCAAGTCTAAGCCTCTTCGGGCAGCGGAGCGTTCGAGGCGTGCATATGCTCTATCAGCCAGCGTCCCCGGGTCGGCCTCAGTACGAGGGTGCGGCGGGAAAGGTCGTCGTCCCGGATGTGGAACGTGACGACCGCGACACCGTCGAACTCCTGGACGTGAAAGTCCTCGACGTTAAGCCGGATCCGCGTCGCACCCGAATCCCTGACTTTGGAGAGCACGCGTGCAAAGGCCTCCCTGATGGCCTGCTTGCCGTCGAGACGCTGGGAGTGATGCCTGAAGGGAAAGAATGACGTCGCGTCGTCACCGTAGTAGGCCATCATCTCATCCAGTTTCAGCTCGGAGAAGGCTCGGAGGAACCCGCTGAGCGTCCCCTGAATGTCTTCCATGCCTCGCCAATAGTGCTAGGACGTTTTTTAGGTTTCGTGTCACGCCCACGGCTGACGGCTTTAGGCTCTCAGGGACCACTTCATAGGCGAGCTCAATTCGACCAAAACCTAGATAGGCACCCGAACGCCGATTGACCCCGGACTCTGAAACCATTTAAGCCGCCCCAGCCTGAATCAGGACATGGCTCGATTCTCCGGAGACCGGGCTGTATCCGTCGTCCTGGTGATCGGGCTATTCTACTTCTCATTCATGATCTTGGACAGGCTGCTCTCACTTGCATACGGGTTCAACTTCCAGCCCTACGGCCCCTATGTTCCCCAAGGTTTCACCATCTGGGGGCACGCTGCGAACGGTTCCATGGCCGCACTGGGCCTCTACATTACCTTCAGGATATTCGACCATGGGAAGAGAAAGGGAAGCGTGGGGCTCCAGGTGCTTGGCCTCCTCTTCTTCTTCGTCATCGGAGCCGCCATACCCTACATGAACGACGCCGATCATCTCGTGAAGAACGGGGCGGGGTCGACCCTGCTAGTCTACCTGGCCTTCAACGACCTCTACGTGTTCGGTGTCGGAGTCCTGGCATACAGGTACACAAAAACGAACAGGAGAAGGTTACTCGCATTAGCAGGTTTAGGCTTCCTCTTCATGATCATCCATTTCGGCTTCTACACCCGGATGTTCCCCGAGTTCTACTGGAGCTAAACAGACCACTGAACAGAGGACCATATTTTCAGGACATGCATAGTTATCTCTGTATCATAGGCCCAGAAGGGGCACGACCCTGTAGATGACGCCCCCGAGGACGACCGCCAGGACTATCTCGGTGACGGTGATTATCGTCGCGTTCCTGTATCCGAACTCCTTCACGAGCACCGCGATGGTCGACACGCACGGGATGTAGACCATCACGACGAAAGCGAAGACGAACATCTGGACGGGCGTGAGGATCGCCGCGAAGTTCCCGGTCCCCATCAACGTCGCGAGGAGTATCAACGTCAGCTCCTTCCTGAGCACCCCGAAGATGAGGACCACGCCAGCGGCCGCGGGGAGTCCCAGCCAGCCGACAATGACGG
>JAUVYU010000083.1 GCA_030602935.1 Candidatus Bathyarchaeota archaeon
CCGCGGCCACCTCCTTCTCGTACATGGCTATGAAGACATCGGCGCTCTCAACGAGCCTGTTTATGAACGTACCCTTAACTGAGGCCTCCGCAAGGATGTGTCCCGGGCCGCTCCAGTTAGGGGGGTAGACCATGTTCTTGGGCTCCAGATGCCTCACCTCCACGCCCCTCTGGACGGCTCCCTCCAGCTCATCGAGAGAGGTTATGAGGATCCTATCCGTGAGCCGCCAGATGTACTCCTCGGCCTCGTTGATCCCTTTCTCTCTGTGGTGGAAGACGACCATGACATCGTCGATGTAGGTGCTCCCAGAAAGCGCCCCCATCCGTCCCACGAACTCGGTGGGGAGGGCCCTGAGCGTGTGCGTGGTGAAGTACTCCCTCTGCCCTGAGACGAACTCCAGACCGGGGAGAAACCTCAACATGATCTCGCCGTAGAACGTGAGGTGGTTGAGCCCCGCCGGGTCCTTCCAGGTCAAGCCCACCTCGCCTAGGCGCGAGACGTGCCGGTTGCACTCCTGGTTCGTGAGGTCAAGCTCCTTGGCCAGGTTGGTCACGTTAAGCGCCCGTTCGCTCAGGACCTTGAGTATCCCCAACCTGTCCTCGTTTGAGACCTCGAAAAGCAGATCACAAAGCATCTCCAAGTCGTACACCCGTGTTTACTACTCATATTCTCTCAAGACAGATGTTATAAATGCTGCATTGTTCATGCGGAGATATTATAATATATACAAATTTATGGGTTGATCAACATGCAGACGAGCAGCTCTCCAGAATTAATTCCATCTGTTAAACCTACCGTGGGCCGCCTCCATTTCATCGACTTCGCCAGGGGCATCGTGATGGCCATAATGGCCTGGGACCACGTGTCGAGCTTCTGGAATGAGCTCCACCACGGCGGCGAGGGGATAATGGGTCGAGCGCCTCCCTTCCCCAACCTGATCTGGTTCCTGGAGCGGTTCGTCAGCCACGTCTGCGCGCCCTCGTTCATCTTCCTCGCTGGCACGGTCCTCGCCCTCTCCGCGGTTAAGCGGCTCGCCCGCGGGGAATCCCAGACCGACATGACCCTCCACCTGATAAAACGAGGGCTCGTCCTTATCCTCCTTGAGCCCCTCCTGGTCTCCTCCGCCTTCGGCACGTCCAAGTTCTACTTCGGCGTCATCGCATGCATCGGCGTCAGCCTAATAATCTTCAGCGTCTTCAGGCGACTATCTCCGACAGTCATCCTCGCCGTCAGCCTCATCATCGTCCTAAACCACAACTTCCTCAGCCTCGACTTCATCCCCACTAACACGCCCTGGGGCTGGTACGCTCGAGTGATTATCCACGAGCCCAACTTCGAATGGTGGCCTTACTTCGGCCTCTACCCCATCATACCCTGGATTGGGGTGATGGGCTTGGGCTGGACTTTCGGCACCCTCCTGGCATCCATGAACCCCGAGAAGATCATGAAGCTGAAGATGCCCCTGGCAGCGACAGGCGTAACGTCGATCGCCATGTTCTTCGTGGTAAGATGGATGAACGGCTACGGAAACCTCCTGAGGAGAGGGGGAAACACAGTAATCGACTGGCTCTACGTCTCTAAGTACCCGCCCAGCATCGCCTTCCTGCTCTGGACGCTGGGGTGGATGTGCATCTTCCTAGCGCTGGGTATGGCGCTCCAGAATCGCCCCAAGTTTGGCAGGGGCATCACGGGGATCATCCTCACATTCGGGAGGAACCCCCTGTTCTTCTACCTCACCCATCTCTGGCTCTACAGGCTGAGGCTCCCGACGGGTCTCCGACCCGAGCCCCCATCCCCGCTCTTCCCCTTGGAGATGTGGCAGACCTTCACATTCTGGATCGTAGGGCTCATCATCCTGTGGCAACTCTGCCTCAGGTACGAGAAACTAAAACGGGCCCACCCGAGGTTCCTGCAGTATATATGAGGTGGACATGAGGATGACCTTTAATACACAGAACCCCGAGAAGCCCCTGTTCACAACCAGATCGCTCCTCCTCATAACCCTCGTTGTCTTGGCAGTCACAGGAGCTAATCTGTGGCTGAACAGGAATGCACCACCTCTAGGATATGTTGAGTACTCGGGACGCGGATTCACCATCTACCACCCTCGAGACATGCAGATCTACGTCGAGGGGCTTGGGCAGCCTAGGCCGACATCTGATCTAGGTGTGCTCATAGGGAAGCGAGAAACAACGAGCCTTGAACAGTTCGGGGTCATCTGGCTCTCAACCGAAATGGCCTCGGATCTGGATGCAGCTCTTGATCTGGTCATCAGCGCAGCACGGGAGGATAACGCCGAGATCACGGAGCTCGGAGAGAGGGAGTCCTCGACCGCAAACAACCACGAGATGAGGGTCTCAAAGTTCACTATCACAGAACCGGGGGTAAACGCCCGGGGAGCCATCGGAGTCTGGTACTGCGATGGGGATGACAGATACCTAATGCTCTACCTTTTACATGTGCCTGATCTCAGCCAGCTCGATGTCCTGTCCAAGAGCGTCGATCGAATGTGGAGAGGATATGTCAAGTCATTTGAATGCCATTGATATCCAACTTTTCATTTTACGAAAACCAATAGAGTAAAACCTCTGAACATAATTATCGACTTCATCTCGATAGAATTCTATCCTTAGGTGAACGTTCCTGTCCGTCTCTCTTTTATTAATGCCTCATTCTCATATTCTAGACGTAAGTGAGGATGAAAAATTGCAGATACTACTTGATGAAATGTACGCCGGTCTGAAAGATTATCTAGAAGTTCTTGGATGGAGCGTTTCGACCATACAGGACCTCGGACTCTCCGGTGTAAAAGACCGAGAGGTCGTAGACTATGCTGATGAGCACGGTCTGATCCTTGTCACTCAGGACCAGAAACCTGCTGAGCTGGCCGAGCTCATAGACGTCAGGAACCTGTACATGTCAAACGCACTCGTCGCGAGGGCTGTGGACCGGGAGATCAGGCAAAAATATCCAGATCTCGCAGGATGATAGATCCGTGACTCGAAATCAATATACATCACTAACTACATCATTCTCGAAAGTCATAGGGGGAACAGGATGGAGCAGCTTCACCACAACGGGGTCCTAGTGCCGCCAGCCTACACAGGACAGGGTCTCTCAGTCATTGCGAGGGGGGAGACCGTCTTGCTCAACGACGAGCAAGAGGAGTTGGCTATGGCCTGGGCCAAGAAGATCGGAACCCCGTACGTGGAGGACCCAGTCTTCGCCGAGAACTTCCACGCTGACTTCTCCGAGTTGCTGGGCATAAAGGTACTTCCAGGTGACGTGGACTACACCGAGATACATCGATTGGTGCTCAAGGAGCGGGAGTGGAGGGCGAACCTCTCAAGGGAGGAGAGGAAGGCCCTCGCCGCCGGGAGGAAGGCCGTCCGAGAGGCGAACAAGGAGAAATACGGCTGGTCGACCGTGGACGGGGAGCTCATGGAGGTCGGCAACTACACGGTTGAGCCCAGCAGCATATTCATGGGCCGGGGGAAGCACCCCCTGAGGGGGAAATGGAAGGAGGGCCCGCGCCACGAGGACATAGAGCTCAACCTCTCCCCCGACGCACCGGTGCCCCCCGGAGACTGGAAAGCCAGACCCTGGGAGCCCGACACCATGTGGATCGCCAGGTGGAGGGACAAGCTCAGCGGCAAGATGAAGTACGTCTGGCCCTCGGATTCCAGCATCCTGAAGCAGAGGAAGGACATCGAAAAATTCGACAAGGCCATGGAGCTCAGGAAGGTCCTACCGAGGATCAAGGGGCACATCGCGGACAACCTCGTGGCTGAGGACGAGCGCAGAAGGAAGACCGCCACAGTGATGTTCCTAATCGACCACTGCAAGTTCCGGGTAGGAGACGAGAAGGACGAGAAAGAAGAGGCGGAGACCATCGGCGCCTCGACGCTACGACCCGAGCACATCGAATTCAACGGCGACGGAACGGTCACCTTCGACTTCCTTGGAAAGGACTCCGTTCGCCACACCCTCTGCGTAGAGGTACCCGAGCAGGTCATCATCAACCTCAAGGAGTTCAGCGTCGACCCGGAGACCCCCCTCTTCGAGGGAGTAGACTCCAAGCTGGTGAGCGACTTCCTCGACGAGGTGAAGAAGGGGCTATCCGCAAAGGTCTTCCGGACCCACTACGCAACGAAGGCCGTGGAGTCCAAGCTCAAGAGGACGCGTGTCAACCCAGCTGACCCCGATTATCGTAAAAAACACATGGCCACCATGGCCAACCTCGAGGCTGCCAAGGTATGCAACCACAAGAGAACCATTCCTAAGACGTGGGAGGCCTCGCTCCAGAAGAAGAAGGACCGCCTTGTGGCCCGCAAGAAGAAGGCCAAAGAGAAAGAGAGGAAGATAATAGCGAGCATCAAGGACGCTGAGAAAAAGCAGGCGGAAAGGCTTGAGAAATACGAGTTAAAATTAAAGGAGCACAAGGAGAAACTCGTGGAGTACAAAACTCAGCTTGAGGAGAGGGAACGGCAGGGGAAATCCCTTGCTAGCATCGTGAAACGCATCTACTCCAAGAAGAAGGCCATCAAGACCCAGCGGGACAGAATAAGGAAGGCAAAGTCCACCCACTCCCAGAGGGTGAAGAAGCGGGAACAACGGCTCTCAAAGACCAAGGAGAGGGACCGGCAGGCCATCGAGAAACTCGGCCTCCAGATCGAAGCCCAGGAGGAGACCAAGGACTACAACCTGGGCACCAGCCTCAAGAGCTACGTAGATCCTCGCATCTACTACGACTGGAGCAAGAAGGTGGACTACGACTGGAAGAAGTACTACTCCAAGACACTGCAGAAAAAGTTCAGCTGGGTGGAGCCGGACCAGACATCGTCAGTCGAGGTAGTGCATTAAAAAAAAGGAAAGTAGAGCCTCTCTAGAACTCCGACTGCCCTGTGAACCTGAAATCGGCCACCTTCACTGCAGGCAGAGTGGCTCCCGAGAGCATGCTCACCGTTGACTTGTCTCCAATGGCCTCGATCGCGCTCATCACCCTG
>JAUVYU010000010.1 GCA_030602935.1 Candidatus Bathyarchaeota archaeon
GCATGGCATCAAGACGGTGGTCTCGGAGAGTGATGTCGAACGTGCCTTCATGGAGCCCCCCGCCAACAGTAGGGGACAGTTCAGGGTCGCCGCGGCTCAGAGACTTAAGGGGAGCCTGAGCTCCGTCAGCTGGTCCAACCTCAAGCTCAAGAAGGGGTACAGGACCCTCCAATATGACTTCCCCCAGCTGGACGGCTGGAACCCAGAGGAGATCGAGGCCAGGATCAAAGAGGCCCAAGCCCTGCTGGAAAAATACTGATCCATTCCCTTCCTACATAAGATCTGGAAGTGTGAGACTCGAAAGTATTAAACGAGCCGAGGTCAGTCAACACGTTATCTGATTTAACCACGGCACGGTGAAGTCGCGATATGATGGAGAAGAAGATACGCGGAGTTGAACAGGAGCTCGCCATGAACTGTCAGCCCTCCCTCCCCCCGAGGTCTCTGGTCCACCTCGTCGGGATGGCCGTCGAGGAGCTGAAGCGGGAGGGTCTGGTCACCGGGATCAAGGTCGAGGAGGAGCCCTTCGACTACATGGCCCTCAACGGCTTCAGGGTCTACAACGACATGGGCCACCTGGAGCTCTCCTCGCCCTCGTACAACTCCCCCATGGAGGCCGTTGTATACGACAAGGTTGCTGAGCTTTTCTCCTACTACGCCGTGAGGAACCTGAAGGGCTACTTCAGGGAGATAAACGTCTACAAGAACAACGTCTCCAACGTCAAGGAGGACGGGGGCTGGACGGCTGTCTGCTACTCGACCCACCACAGCATCCTCATGAACCGGGCTACCTGCAACCTCGACGTCTGGGACAAGGTGGAGGAGGCCCTCATCCCCTTCGTCGTCGCGAGGGTGCCCCTCATCGGTAGTGGCGACTTCGCCCCGAGGACAACCGGGGGAGGCTTCAGCAGGCCCGGGAAGTACATGTCTGGGGACGAGGTCAGGTACGCCATCTCCCCGAGGGCCCTCTTCATCAGGCGGCTTTCAACCAACGACACCGTCGACGCCCGGGGGCTCCTCAACCAGAGGGACGACCCCCATGCTGACCCCGCTAAGTACTGGAGGCTCCACGACATCAACTTCGAGGGGCTCCGCAGCCCGTACCAGATCTACCTCAGGGATTGCCTGGAAGCCCTCGTCATGACGGCCTACGATGGTGGATACCTCAAGAACCCGCCTAGGCTCGCCGATCCTGTGAGCGCCATCAAGGAGGTCTCCGCGGACGTTGAGGCCTGCGACTGGAAGGTCTCACTGGAGGGAGGCGAGAGGGTGGACGCCGTATCTGATATCATGGAGGGCTACTACCTGGCCGCCATCGAGGAGATGATGGGCGACGGGAGCCCAACCGACGTCGACCGCATGGGGTTCAACCTCATCAAGGCCACCCTGGGAGGGCTGGGTGAACGCCGCCTCGAGTACTTCGTCGACGGCCTCGACTGGGTCACCAAGAAAGCCCTCATCGACGAGTACGCCCCCGGCGACGTCGAGGAGGCGATGGGGATCTGCAACCAGTACTTCCTAATCGACGACTCCGTTCTTGGATACATCGGGGAGGACCCGGGCGACTTCGTCCACACGACCTTCGACTACGAGGGGAGCCTCCAGTTCGCCCGGGACGCCATCCCCCTGGAGGACTGGGACGCCCTGGGCTCCCTCATCAAGGGTGCTCTGACATCGGGGCCAAGCGGGACCCGGGACTACATCCGGTGTCTCGTGGCCAGGGAGTTCCCCAACTTCGTGGAGTCCATCGAGTGGGAGAGGATAAGCTTCCCCAACTTCAGGATAACCCTGGAGGAGCCCTTCAAGTTCAACAGGGAGATGTGCGGGGACGTCCTCGAGGAGTCGACGGAGACCCTGGCCTCGTTCATGAGGGCCATCAGGCAGCTTGACAGGGAGAACGACCTCGTGGTGCAGGTCCCGACGGACGACCACGAGAAGGAAAAGGTCGAGGGAGGTGGAGACCTGTGAGCGACGAGAAAGAGAAGCTCTTCCCCTCATTCAAGAAGAGGGAGCTGAAGAAGAAGCCTGTGATAAAGAAGGAGCACAGCCGGGTGGTCGCCCCTCCCGGCGAGTGAAGGACTCACAGCCCGTAGGGCTTCTTGAGGAACTCCAGTATCTCCAGGACATATCCCTCAGTGTCCCTGAAGAGCATGGTCTTCATCTTGAGGTAGGCGGCCTCCTTGGGGGGCTGGAACACATCGACGCCCTTATCCTTGAGGTACCCATGCCAGGACTCGATGTCATCCACAATGAAGGAGATCATGACGGGCTTGTCATCGGTGGCCTTGATGGAGCCCAGGTTCCCGTCGACGATGCCGACGTGTGTGTTATCAAATACCTTGTAGACCTTGGCGAATTCCACGTCGATGACGAGCTCGAAGCCCATGAGGTCCCCGTAGAACCTGGCCGCGGCCTCCAGGTCGTTATAATATGTGAAGGTTATCTGACCCTCTATCTCCGAAACGTCCATACATACACCTAACCTTGGGTTGCGTATTCGGGCTATAAAGTGAGTGTAGAGTGGTGAGGAAGAGTAGAGGCTAGACGGAGAAGCGGTGTCGGTCCCTGAGCTCCTGCCTCTTCCCCTCGTTCCAGGCCGTGACGTCAGAGTAGTACCCCGTGATTCGGCTCCACCACCGGACGTTGTCGCTGCCACAACTCGGGCAGTGCTCGTTGAGCCCTCCTGTGGTCGACCGGCAGTTCCCGCAGATCGTCAGGTCCTTCGTGTAGCAGAAGTAGCCTATCTGGCTGTGCCTGGCGATGCGCTGAGTGAGCTTGTACAGTGCCTCAGGGTCCGACGCCGCCTCCCCAAGCCAAGCATGGAATATGTTCCCACCGCTGAGGATTGGGAAGAACTTGTGCTCTATGTCAAGCTTCTTCCCGAAGGGAATGTTAGCCCCGACATATGTGTGGGTGCCGTTGCTGTAGTAGAGGGGCATGTCACGCTTCCCCTTGACGATGGCCAAGGCCTCCCCGATGTCTCCCTTCACCACGGTCTTGGCGAACTTGTTGTAAGTGGGAGAGACGAGGTCCTTGATGGCGAAGGTCTGAGCCGTGCTCTCGGCTGGAGTCCGGGCAAGCATTATCTTCCACCCGGTCTTTATCTCCAGCCCCTTCCTGTACCTCTCCATGTCGAGTAGAAGTCGAAGGGCAAGCCGGACAGCGTCAGCGCTCTCATGGAGCTGGCTGCCCGTGAAGTACTGGACCATCTCGTTTATGCCCACGACGCCTATGACGTAGACTAGCTCGTCGAAGTCCACCGCCGGCGGTCCCCGCTGCCCAGTCCTCGGGTCCTTGGGGCGTTGTGTTGCGAACGGGACCATGTTGTTGCCAAGCACCTTGTCCATCCACATCCTCTTCGCCTTGAAGACCTCCACCGCTAGGCGCATATTCTCCTTAGCAGCCGCCAAGAGCTTGTCGTAGTCGCCGTTGGCCCTGTACGCCATCCTAGCCATGTTGAGGCTCACAACCTGCCAGCCGCCCATGCTGAAGTGCTGCCCGTCCTGGAAGTAGAGCTTCTCCTCGAAGTGCTCATCCGTCTCCGGGGTGTTGGAGAACTGGTAAGCGCAGCACTGGTAGCAGCTGATGCCGTTCCCGTAGCCCCTGTAGGCGGGGAGCATGTTGTCGAAGTAGGGCGCCCCGAACTTGGCGACCGACTTGTGGACGTCCAGCCAGAGGTCGTCGTACTCGGGCTTGAAGAACTCTGGGCTGATGTAGTACTCGTTCTTCGGGAAGTTGAAGGGCTTGCCCCAGTAGTCCCCCTCCAGGGAGACCTCGTTGAGGGCCTTGAAGAAGATCTGCACTTCGTCCTCGTAGCTGCCGTAGGTGTCTGGCCCCACCTTGCCCTTCATTACCACGGGGACGTCCTGCCAGATCTTGGGGACTCCCATGGGGAGCTGGATGTTGCTGAAGACGAGCTGTCCACCCCTGGTGACGTAAGTCTGGGTGAGCTCGTAGTACATCATCTGGGCAAGCTGTTTTACTTGCTTGTAGCTTCGCCCCCTCATGAAGGGGGCAAGGAACATCGAGTAGTACATGAAGCCTTGGCCGCCGCTGAAGTTGGTCTGACCTGCGGCGAGGATCTTCACGCTGTGGAGGATGGCCACCTCGGGCTGCTTTGCCGGGCCAGCCACGCTGCTCTGGTAGCCCTTCCCGTCGGGGAGGAGGCCGTAGTAGAGGAAGTACCTGAGGTCCCAGTCCTGGCAGAAGGGTCGGCTCCCGAAGTACTCCAGGGTGTGGATGTGGATGTCCCCCTGGTGGTGGGCCGTCGCGATGTTCGGCTGCATCAGGAGCAGGTACTCCTCCTTGCTCATCATGTCGGCCTTCTTCTTGTGGACGGTCTCCGGGTTGGGCTGGAGGTTAGCGTTCTCCTTCGCCTCGAAGCCCTTCCCGGTGTCGATCTGGTAGGCGTCATAGACGGGCGCTCCGACCCTGATGAGCAGGTTCCTGTAGATGGCAAACACGGGCTTCTCCTCCGCCCACTCAAGGAGGACGTTGTTGGTCATCTCCCTGATCATGGGGCCACTGACGAACTTGGGCTTGGATAGCTTGACGCGCCTCTCCACCTCGTCTGAGATCTTCTCAGCATACCCTCCGTTGATGGGCTCGAGACCGAAGATGGTTTTGGCTAGCTGGGTCTCCCTGTGAAGCTGATCTGAGATCATGTTCTTGTCCCAGGGCACAAGGTAGCCATCGGTGGTGTGCACCATCGGCATCCCCCTGTACCTCTTCTCAAATTTGTAGAACTTTTCAAGCACACTCTGCTGATCCGATTTCTTTCTACGCTTTGGCAATACCCAGCACCTCTAATACTTTATTCTCGTCCAGCTTCTCGTTGGGGAACAGCTCCTCGGATGGCGCGAAGGATTCGCCTAGCTCCAGTATCGGCGGGTTGCCGAACATGTTGCGCATGATGAAGTCTGTCTGAGCCTCTGTGTCGAAGGGCTTCACGTCGAAGTCGATCTGCTTCTCGCTGAGCCATCCCTTCAGCTCCTCGCACTTGGGGCAGTCGGGAAGGGTGTAAACCCGAGGGAGCATGCTTGCTGTACTCATGTTGTGTCTAAATCCTCCGATGGAGAAGATTAACCGAGATAGTGCTACTTTCGCAACCATCGTTTAAAAGTGTAATTATTTTCTCTCTAATACTTCGAGTCTTATTTTTTTAATCATTTATTATAGTCATGATTTGTTACCTATGTCTCATCTATTTGTAATAATATTCATTATTACGGTCATTTTCAATAGCGTTAAATATTCTGGAGCGCAGATCATCCCAGACGACCTTTCCGGATTGATGCGCTTGACTGTGATTGTCTGCCTGGTGGGGACTCATTTCCAGCGTCCCTTCGACGGAATAAGGCACTGGAGCAAGCGCCAGGGGATAACGAGACTCTACCTTCTATTCAGCAACGCGGAATCTGAGGGCGAGACGTCCATCTTCTCGTACATGTCGAAGAAGAACGCCGATGAACTGAGGGAGAGACTCGAGATCATGGACCCAATCATGGTTGGATACGACCCCATGGATCACCGGGACTCCTTCAGGACCATCTACGGTATCCTCGCGCAGTCCAAGGAGACCGGCGAGGAGGTCCTCATCGACATCACCTCTACTACCAACCTCACCCAGGGGGTCGCGCTCACCATCGCTCTTATGTTCAGAAAAGCCCGGGTTTACACAGTCCCTTCAAAACAACCCGCATGGTACGTTAACGGAAAGATCGGGGACGAAAAATTTGAGAAATGGTTCCAGAACGCCCGGAATCAGCCCAGTATGGACCCCATTGAGATAAACCTTCCAGGCTACCGTCTCGAGCCCCACACGAAACACGAGGAGAAGGAGGAGGCTGTCGAGAGGGCGGTGCTCAAGCTCCTCAAGGAGCACGGTGGCAAGGCGGAGTCTATCAGCGATGTCATCAGGTGGTCGGGTTACAAGGCTGCCAGTTCTACACTGAGGAACAGGTACAGCCGCATCGTGAACAGGCTTGAGCTTAAGGGTCTCGTCGAGGCGGATAAGGGCTCAAAGATGAAGGTCATCAAGCTCACAGACTTTGGGACGATCTACGCCGAAGCACTTTCGGACCTCGTCGACGTATAACTCATCTGTATTAACGATTAATGAAGTTGTCAGTAGAACCAAAAGTCATGTGTGTCCAGATTCATGGATTTATCTAAACGCTAAACATCCAACAAGCGATTTCAGTGTTATAATACCGGGTATTATAGAGAGATAAATGGGTGTGGGGATAACGTGACGGGGATTCGGGATGTTTTTATCTCCATCGCCCTTCTACAACGTAACACCAGGGAGGTCGTATGTTGAATCTTCAGATGACCCTCACTCCCTCGGAGGGGAAGAGGCTTATAGGCATGGCCGTCGCGAGCATGGACGTAGTCCAGAACGCCCTCAAGGAGGGCACGATAGTGATAGCCACGAGCACCACAACCGCGTACGTCCAAGAGGAGCTGCTCGGCAATGAGATAGCCGACAAGGGGATGTTCACGGCTGGCGTGATCACGGCGAAGTCGTGCTGCATCACCGATCCCAAGGAGAGATACAAGCATCAAGTCATCACCAAGGGGAAGGTCAAGGAGATGGCGGCAAAGGATCTCCCGAAGGTCCTCGCGAGGATGGGGCCTGCGGATGTCTTCATCAAGGGCGCCAACGCAATAGACCCCTTCGGGCAGGCCGGGATCCTCCTGGGAGGCGCTGGAGGAGGGACGATTGGAAAAGTCTGGGGGCACATCACCGCCAACGGAGTAACGACGGTAATCGCGGTGGGGCTTGAGAAGCTGGTCCCCATATCCCTGGCCGACATTGCGCCCAAGACGGGCATACAGTCAGTGGACGCCAGCCTGGGGATGGCTGTGGGCATGATGGTGGTGGGGGGCAACATCATAACAGAGATGGAGGCCCTCAAGCTCCTCGTCGGCGTCGAGGCATACCCAATAGCGGGAGGCGGTATCTCAGGAGGCGAAGGCTCTAAGACGTTCCTCCTCGAGGGGGAGGAGGAGAACGTGAAGGCCGCATACGACCTCGTCTGCTCGGTCAAGGGAGAGCCGCCCCTCGAGACGAAGGTCCAGAGCTGCAAGATCTGCGACGCGAAGTGCCTCTACAACGAGAACGCCTAGCCGATCCTGGGTTTCTCCTCTTTATACTCGACCTCGTCGGCTCCATTGAACTTGGAGAAGCTCTCGAGGGTCTCGGAGAAGAAGGCTTCGAAGGGCTCGTCGGGTTTGAACCAGGGCTCATGCCAGATTGAATTTACTATGAGTTTACGGTCTTTTCTGTCCATTTTGGGGATGATTCTGCCGACGAGGCGGTCGCCAGATAGGATGGCGAGGTAGTAGTAGCCGTATTTCCTCTGAGCGGCGGGGGTGTAGGCCTCGAGCTTTGCCGTGAACTCGAATAGGGTCTCTACCCGTTTCTTGTCCCAGAGGGCGTTATCGAAGGGGTTGAGGAGGTGGACGCCCTCGTGGCCCAGGCCGTCAGCGAGGTCGTCAAGCCTGCTGGCGTCTTCAGGGAGGCAGTAGTAGGGCTGTCTCGCTCCGTCCACTTCATACCTTACTGCCTCTCCGTCTCCCCTCATCTCCTCCATGAGGGAGGGTAACTGCTTGCTAAACGCCTTGTAGCGGGCGTACGAGGGGGTATAGTATCCTCGGACGTCTGCTGGCTTCACTAGGCCGAGGCTGGCCATTGTCCGGGTGATGTAGAACTTGATTCGCTCCTCCTCGGTGGGTTCGGTGGCGTCCACCCACGGGGGGAGCACCCTCTCCGCTATGTCGTACTGGCGTTGGAAGTTCTCCCTGTGGGAGACCATGAGCAGCCCTGCGCCGTAAAGGACCTCCAGGGCCACCTTGGCGGGCTTCCAGTCCCACCATCCCTTGGACGGGCCCTTCCTCCTTTGCTCGAAGTCCTTGGTGGCGAGGGGGCCCTCCGCCCTCACCCTCTCAAGGACCTCATCCAGGATGTCGGGGCTCACGCCTCCGGCTCTGCCTCCCCAGCGTTCAAGCCTCTCTAGCATCTCTCCCTCTCGCATCCTCATGGGGCTGATGAAGAAGCGGTAGTCCTCCAGGGGGACGTAGCAGGCGGCGTGGGCCCAGTACTCGAAGAGCTTCCGATCGTCGTAGGCCAGTTCGTTGAGGAGGCCTTTCTCGTGGAGGCCGAGCCTGGACCAGAGGGTGAGGTGGTGGGCTCGCTCCACGATGTTGATGGTGTCTATCTGGAGGCAGCCTAGCCTGTCTATGGCTTGGTATATGTCGTCCTTCGTGACGGTCCCTGGCCAGGAGGTGAGCCCCTGCTTCTCCACCGTCAGCCTCCGGGCGATCTCCTTAGTTGTCTCCATCTGTCAGCATCCACGGTCTATTGCCTGCATTATCCTTTAAAGAGGGGGTGTCCAACTGAGTCAGGAATAGGCATGAGCGTCAAGCCCCCATGGGAGACCAGCCGTACAGTCCAGGTCAGGGCGGAGGAGGAGGCGGATCCCAGCCTCGGCTCACTGCCCGAGGAGAGACCCATCCAAGATCATATCAGGTACGGCATGATCGTCATCGATAAGCCCCCGGGGCCCACTAGCCACGAGGTGGTGGCGTGGATCAAGAAGCTCTTGGAGCTGGACAAGGCGGGGCACGGGGGTACTTTGGATCCTAAGGTGACTGGGGTTCTGCCAGTGGGGCTCCAGAACTCGACGAAGGTGGTGCAGGCCCTCCTGGAGGCGGGGAAGGAGTACGTCTGCCTGATGCGGACCCACGTGGACGAAGAGGAGGAGCGGGTGACCTCCACGCTGAGGCTCTTCGAGGGGGAGATCTGGCAGAGGCCGCCCCTCAGGTCCTCGGTGAGGAGGCGTCTGAGGACGCGTTTCATCTACGGCATCGATTACATGGAGGGGGACGGCAGGAACTGGCTGTTCAAGGTGGCCTGCCAGAGCGGGACCTACATCCGGAAGCTCTGCTATGATGTGGGGGAGGTGCTGGGCGGTGGGGCCCACATGCACGAGCTCAGGAGGAGCCGTAGCGGGCCCTTCGTGGAGGCTGACCTGGTGACGATGCTGGACCTGGTGGACGGCATCGACCGGTGGAAGCAGGAGGGGGACGAGTCCAGGCTGAGGGAGGTGATATGCCCCGTGGAGGAAGCCCTGGGACTGCTGCCTAAGATCTGGATACGGGACTCGGCTGTGGACGCAGTCTGCACCGGTGCGAAACTGGCGATGCCCGGGATCCTACGCCTCGAGTCGGGGATCGAGGTGGGCGCCATGGTTGCGGCGCTGACGCAGAAGGGGGAGGCTGTGGCGTTGATGTCCGCCCTGGCGTCGGGGGAGCAGATAATGGAGGCAGAGCATGGGCTGGCGGCGAGGCCGGTGCGGGTGCTGATGCCCCGTGGTAGCTACCCTAGAATGTGATGAGGTTTGTCTGACCACTACTTCTCCAGGCGTCCCTCGTCGAGGGTGAGGCTGGGGCTCGTCAGGTGCCGGCTGAGGGGGATGGGCTTTGAGTTCCTGACCTCGTCGGGTATCTTCTCGTACAAGAAGCTTGATCTCGGGACCCGTCTCCTGGTGGAGTCGATGGTGCTCCCGGAGTCGGGGCGGGTCCTGGATGTGGGCTGCGGGTATGGTCCGGTGGGGATCGTGGCGGCTAGGCTGGTGCCTGGGCTTGAAGTCTGGATGACGA
>JAUVYU010000072.1 GCA_030602935.1 Candidatus Bathyarchaeota archaeon
GTTAGCCGACCTCTTCGGGAAGGCGGTGTCGATCTCGTCGAAGCCCCTCCCGGAGACATAGAGGACTCTAAGCCTATCCATCTCCTCGTCCGTCCAGAGCCTCCTCTCCAACATGCAGGGCTTCAACTACCATTACATTTCTGAGTAAAGCGAGCAGGCCAGCCTCTACCTAGGCGCCCACACAATCATCTCATTCACGAGATGGCCTTACGTGTTTCCGATGGAGATCACCTCCAGGGCTTTACCCATGGAAGCGCTATCTCCTGTTGATCTTTTTGACCGCCCTCAGGCGGTGCGGTCCACCTAGGCAATAGAACAGGGTAAATTGTTTAATATGGTTCTGTTGCATGAAAACAACATAATCGAGGTCCCTGTAGATTTCTTATTATCTATGTTTTGTCTCTACGGTGTTAAGAACATCTCAGACATATGAGACATCCCGTGTGTTGTGCTGGGCGGTTAAATGAGACCCCCCGAAATGCATTCATGTTAACAACAAAGCCCATGAACGACTCACTGAAACATTGAGGATAACACCTCCCAAGAAAACCGCTAGATGACACTGCACGATGGCCGTTTCACAAAAGGTTTAATGGACGCCTCCCCACTCATACAGGGATGCCCATGGAGATCCAGTACACATCAGAGCCAGAGGTCAACGAACCCATACTCATAGCAGCCTGGCCAGGAATGGGCTACCTCGCGAAGATATCAGCGGACTACCTGCGCCGCCGCCTAAAGGCCGAACTCTTCGCAGAGATAAGCTACTACCAGAACACGATAATATACAGTGACAGCCTAGCCGAGCTACCCATGTTGAGACATCGCTTCTACTCCGTCCCCGGCAAGGACATACTCATCTGCGTGGGAGACGCCCAGCCCTCGACGCCCGAGGAGGCGATGAAGCTGGCGGAGACCGTGGTGGAGTTCGCCATCAAGTACAACGTCCAGCGTATCTACACGATGGCGGCTTACCCGAGCGACTACTCCGATGAGCCCCACGTGTACGGGGTCTATACCGATGAGGGGCTCAGGGAGGAGCTGGAGAGATATGGGGTGAGCTTCCTCGAGGGTGAGGGGGCGGTTAACGGGCTCAACGGTATACTCATCGGCGTCGCCAAGCTTAGGGGAATAGACGGAGTCTGCCTCATGAGCGACATCCGGTACGCCAACGTCCCCCAGCACCTCTCCTCGAAGGCCGTGCTCGAGAAGCTGACTGCCATCTTGGGGCTGGAGATAGACACAGCACAGCTGGTGAAGCGGGCGAAGAAGATAGATGCCTCCATCCAGAGAAACCTCCTGGACCTAGAGGAGACGGAAGAGCCCCTTAAGAAAGAGGAGAAATCTCTTCGATATATTAGCTAGTCTTTTGAGTATTTTTAACTAATTTCTACCCATATTACCATACGAAGGGGGTATATAGATAGAGAAAGGATCTTAGAAGTCTCTAGCGTCAACTATCACGTTAATCACCGGAGATCCTCCGGGCCATGTTATATAAACGGGAACCGGTGTGGACGGTACATCTTGGAAACTGCCGCCTACTTTCTTTTTCACTTCAACCCAATAGGGTCCATCTTTGGTCATGTTAACCTCCGTCCAATTAATGTCTCCTATGTCGACGCCCTGAGTCGTATATGGATCTGGGCTAGTCCAGGATCCGTTGTAAACGCGTATCTGGTACTTTCCGAACCAGTTCAGCACTAGCACGTGTATGCCAATGGATGGAGTAAACCAGTAACCATCCGTATAGTAGAGAACACCACAAGATGAAGCAAAGCTATTCCCCCTTTCTGTTATCACCTTTATTGAGTAAGAAGTATCATTCTCAAGAGTGACGGCATAAGGCCCTATATCAGTGGTATCTCCAGTTTTTATAACTGCGTTTTCTGAATAGCTTTGATCATTAATCCAGACCCTGATTATTTTCACCGAAACGACACCAATGTTTTCTACCTCGACCTTCAATTGGTCTGAGTTATTGTTCACGGGATACGCGTTTATAGTTATTATCTCGCCACTCCTCTCGTCGTCCCTTGCCTCCATCTCGTGGACTTTCTGCGTGTACATAGTGTCGGCCTGTTTCATGACAAGCATCATGGGGATCACAGAGGTAAACATAATCCCAATGAATATGATGGTCCCAAGGATCGTGGAGACCCCTCTCCTACGCCTACTAAACATAATATTTGTAATACGCATTATTCTGCCTCCGACTGTGCACCTTCACAGCGACCGTGTCACCCGGCTCCAAGGCACCAGGCGAGAAATGTATCTCGATCTCAACGAGACTCCCCGAAGAAATTGGGTTAGTCAAGTTGCTGCAGAACGAGTATGTGGAGCTATTGACGTGAGTAGCGTTGGCGTACACATCCACGATCATGTCGACATCGCCGTAGTTGTAGATCCAGATAGACATGTTGCTCCCGTCGCTGGTGTTCGTCGCATGCTCAACTATGAAACGTTCCACGATCTCGTTCTTGAGATCCATAGTGCCATTGACGTAATCGTTCGCGATGACGGTTGAAGCCCCCGAAGCGTAGGACCAGATGGCCCCCCCGATTGCGATAACGACGGCTGAGAGTATGATGGTGGCTATGACAGGGGAGAGTGCCCTCCGCCTTCTTATCCGCGCCATCATGTTATCACCCAATCATGCTGCCCCCCATGTTGGAGACACCCCAGACTCCAAGGATCGAGATAAGAGTCAGGAGGATCGCGAACTTGAAACCGGCCGAGACCCTGCCCGAAGTTATCTTCCCAGTGACAAGACCCAGAGTCCAGCTGTGAAGGGCGAGGGGGGTAAGCAGCACCTTGTAGAGGGAGACGGAGGCGATGGACACCCCCAGGCCTCCCATGCCCGTGAAGAACTGTAGGAACATGACGGTTGTCCCCGTCAGCAGGGCGGCGCCGATGAACGGCACGATGGTCAGCGGCATGAGTATCGCGCTCTTCTCATCCTCCATGCTTTTCATGGACTCAGCGAACGATGCCAGCGTTTCAAGGCTCTCCTCACTGCCTCCTCCTACCTCGATTGTATCGATAAGCAGGTAGATGTTGATCAACGCCAGCCAGTTCCGCATGTCCTCCCTGAAATCCTCGTAGATCTTCCTAAGCGGGATACCCCAGTTCAGCTTCATACTGATCTTCTTGAGGTGCTTGGAGAATTGTCCATAGTCCCTCCCTGACAATGCGTGGATGCACCTCTCCGGACTCAGACCGCTCTTACGAGTCTCCACAAGGTCCCTGAGGAAGTGGTTGATCCCAACAAGGGTCTTCCCCTCTCTCCCAATGAAATAATTATCAGCGATTAAACCTGGGAGGGCTACTATAATCAAAGTGATGGCTAGGCCGAGCGCGGCCTCGGTTCCTTCAGCAAGATTGAGCCAATTAACAAGAGCATGAAGCAGGTCGCTGAATATGGGCAATACAAGGAATTTGTCATCGAATGCAGGGAGGACCAGCTGAGATCCAGCTATCAATCCAACCGGTAGGAACGCGGCAAAGACCTTGTAGACGTTCCAGTTTGAGACAGGATAGCTGATCTGAGCTGCGTCTGCAAAATAGATGAAAATTCCGGATAGCATGGGCATGAGTACGAAGGAGAAGAGGAAGAACTGGTCAGAAGATATGCCCGCCCCCGCCGAGGGCATCGCTAGACCTACGACGTATATCAGGAAGATCCCGAGCACTCCGAGGATGCCTATAATCGTGTAGGCCTCCATGAGCATCCCCATGTTCTCACCCATTCCCTTGATCCTAATGGAGAGGGATCGGAACATCGATTCGGTCTGGTTGAAGAGATAATGGAGCGTGTCACCCCCAGTCCTGACAGTCGACGCATAACCTAAGAGCAGCTCCTTGTACTCCTGGATGTCCACGACCTTCGCTGCCTGCTCCATTGCAGAAACGGGGTCTACGCCCTGAGACATCACGATGGTCTCTATCCTACTGACCTCATTCTGCATGTTTGGTAGGAGGTCCATGTTACCTAACCTGAGAAAGCTCTCGTAGGGAGATAACCCGCCGCTGGTCATAGTGCTGATATACATCGAAGCGTAGGGGATCTCAATTTTCAGACCAGCCATCCGATTTGACGCGGCTGTTTTTGGAATGAAGACTCCTATGACTATCACCATTACAGGGATGAGGACCATAATGGGGATGTACATGACCCCGCTTACGGGGAGCAGGTCAAAGAGGGGAATAATCCCCATGAACCCCATGATCGAGAGTATAACGAGTGCGCCAGCAGTCAGGAAAGCTGCGAACCCGACGAAACTGAAGTAGACATCTGGATGAACCTTCATATAGGCAGCGTCGAGGTCGTGCTCTGTCCCCTTAAGTATACTTGAGAGCTTCTCACCGAACCAGCCGAAATAGGCAAAACAGATGTCACGTAGGTTCATCTTCTATACCTTAACCACCGGTCTCCGCCACTTCCTCTAATGGCACGCTCTCATCACTACTTTCGCCCGACTCGGTATCCTGGAGATCGGGTAGATCCGATAGATCTAGATCAGATTCAATATCATCAGGGTCGGGAGGACTCGCAGCCACCTCATTTTGCTCTACCTTCTCCAATGATACGTTCTCATCACGATCTACACCATCAAGTGTCTCCTGAAGATCAGGTAGCTCAGTTAGATCTAGATCTGAATCAATATCAGCAAGGATGGGAGGAACCTCAACTTCCTTCTCAAGATCCCCTGATTCAGCAGGCAGAGTCTTCTTCACGCTTTTCTTAGACTTGCCCTTCTTCTTTGGTTTCTTCGAACCTTTAACCTCTCGTTCCTTATTGTAATAAAAGAGTATCTTCTCGGCCACTTCTGTTTGGTCACGGATTCCGCTAGCCACTATCTCCTTGAGGAATTCAGTCCTTTTGTCCAGTTCCATCAGGAGCTGGTGCTTGGACTTGCCCGACGATTCAGAGATACGCTCTAGAAGGACGCTGTCCTCGAACCAGGTATCGAAGGTGTCAGCCCGTGGGTTCCAGACTGCAACCTCACGGTAGTTGTCGAAATCCTCAATCTCCCATATCGTCCTCACGCGACGTCCAAAGGACAACCCGTGTTTCTCCTGCGGGAGCTCGACACGCTGGACGTGTAGAGCGCTATTCATGAGTGGGATGTAGACCTTAGCAACGTTCATCGGAGGAGAGGTCAGCCGCTTCACAACGTTGGTGATGCTGTCGGCGTGCATAGTACAGAGCCCCCCGTGACCGGTGGCCAGTGCCTGGAAGAGGGTGTATGCCTCTTCTCCCCTGATCTCGCCGACTATGATATAGTCTGGCCGGTACCTCAGGCTCACCTTGACCAGGTCAAAGATGTTAATGGATCTAGAAGCCCCTTGACCGAACTGGAAGCTCTCC
>JAUVYU010000247.1 GCA_030602935.1 Candidatus Bathyarchaeota archaeon
ACGCGGATGAGGCTGCCGTCGGATCCGATCCTCCGGGACACCAGCCCCGCCCCCTCCAGCGCCCTCAGATGCCTCGACGCGGACTGCTGAGAGCACCCAAGCATCGCGGCTAGCTCCGTCGTGGAGACCCTCACCGCCCTCCGCAGAGACCCCAGCCTCATAAGCTCCAACAGGGTGAACCACAGGGACGGCCCAACCCCCAAACCATCAGACGAGACCAAACTACCCAAAAAAGAGTATGAACCAAATATAAACGGATCTCTCAGCCCTTCGCAACAGCCACCGGAACAGACACCATCACCTTACGCCCTAGACCCAGGTAATGGCTCACATCGGCGACCCTGTGGACGTCCTTATAGCTTTCGGGACTCTCCTCCTCCAAGATGCGCCCACTAGCCGCCTTCACCACGATCCCCTTACGCTTCAGCTGCTGCACTATCTCACGGGCTTGGAACCGCCTACGGGCACCAGTCCGAGACATCACTCTCCCCGCGCCATGGGCCGTGCTGGCGAAGGACATCTCCTCCCCCTTATCCGTGCCCACGAGCAGGTAGCTGGCCGTCCCCATCGTCCCCACGAGGAGCACGGGCTGGCCCGTCGACTTATAGTCATCCGGCAGATCCGCCCTCCCGGGACCGAAGGCACGGGAAGCCCCCTTACGGTGGACCACCACGTCCCTCCGCCTCCCGTCGATGACATGCGTCTCTCTCTTCGCCGTATTATGGGTCATCCCGTATACCAGCTTCATCCCCATGTCCTCCGCCGACCGCTTGAACGTCTCCTCGAACGCCGTACGCACGTGGTGCATGATGACATGCCTGTTCAGGAACGCCCAGTTGACCGCGCAGGACATCGCCTCATAATAGTCCTCAGCCTCCCGACTCTTCAGCGGGGCACACGCCAGCTCCCTGCTCGGAATACGGATGCCGTACTTCCTCACCGCCCTGTCCATGATCCGGATGTAATCCGTCGCGATCTGATGCCCGTAACCCCTGGAACCAGTGTGGATCCAGCAGACGATCTGATCCTGTTCTGTGATACCGAACGTCTTCGCCACCCCCTCATCGAAGACCTCACGAACGCGCGCGATCTCGAGGAAGTGATTCCCAGCACCCAGCGTACCTAGCTGACTCGAACCCCGCTTCTTAGCGCGATTAGAGACTTTATCCGTATTCGCCTCTCTCATGCAGCCCCCCTCCTCCATGTGCTTGGAGTCACCATCCCAGCCATAACCCTCGCTGATAGCCCAGTCAACGCCCTCTGAGACGGCCCTGTCCAGCTGGCTCGTGGAGACACGGATCCTGCCCCCGACGCCCACGCCACAAGGAACAAGCCTGAAGATCCTGTCGATGAGCTCCTGCGCCTTCGGCTTCACCTCCTTATACGTGAGATCAGTACGCATGAGGCGCACACCGCAGTTAATGTCGTAGCCAACGCCTCCAGGGGTGATGATCCCCTCCTCGGAGTCGAAGGCCGCTACGCCCCCAATCGGGAAACCATATCCCTGATGACCGTCGGGCAGAGTGATACCATACTTCTGAATCCCTGGCAGCTGGGTGATATCCAGGGCCTGGACGAGGGTATCATCCCTCCTCATCATGTTAAGGAGAGACTCGTCAGCGTACACACGGGCAGGAACCCGCATGTAACGATTATACTCCACAGGCACCTCCCAGATCAGATCATCAACCTTCTTAAGCGGAATATCCATGAAATCTCAAAAAACGTAATCAATTGGGGGGTAATAAGACTTTTTTGGTGCGAACACCAATAATGAACACGAGATGCAGCTCAAGGTGACGAGGACTATCCCCCTCGAAGAGGTCATACAACGTGTAACTGAAATCGAACAGAGGTACACAGAAAGCATGTATGACATCCCCGAAAAATTCAACAGAGGACTCGTGGGCAGAGACGTATTCGAAGACTACGTGGAGTGGATGGGGATGGTCCACGCCCTCAGAGCCTGGCGGGAGGGTGAGGACTTTGACTACCTCACCGAGGATGTAATGGAACTCGAATGGGAGGAGTTCTCCAAACTCACCCCGAGACGGTTAGATCTCCTCGATCAGCTCTCAAGAGTAAGATCCGAGTCAATTAACGACTTGGCAAACAAGATAGGAAGGAACGTGAAGAACGTCTACATGGACCTCAAGAAACTGGAGAGCCTGGGCCTGATAAGGCTGGTGAAGGAGGGCAGAAGCATGATCCCGGAACTCCTCGTCCACGAGGTCACGCTCCTCCTCTGTTAACCCAGCCCCGTGCAAACGTTAAATTCAGATCACCTACATGTATCAGTGTTAAAAATGGAAATCAAAGCCGACCTCCTGCTTCTAAACGGGAAAGTGATAACGGTCGACAGCGAGTTCAACATCGTCGAGGCTGTAGCCGTCAAGGACAGAAAGATAATCGCAACAGGCACGACGCCCGAGATCGAGAGGCTATAGGGAGAGGGAACAGAGGTAATAGACCTCAAGGGAAAGACGGTGCTACCCGGCCTCATCGACTCCCACCTCCACGTGGTCAGCACAGGGATGCTCCTGTCACAGATAAACTGCCGCACGCCACCCATGAGCTCCATCTCGGACATACTGACCGCCGTCAAGGAAGCAGCGGACAAAGCAGAGCCAGGAGAATGGATCCTAGGCCGCGGATAGGATCAGGTGAAGCTCTCA
>JAUVYU010000092.1 GCA_030602935.1 Candidatus Bathyarchaeota archaeon
CGGGCTCCCACTCACCTGGCCAGAAGTTGGCTAGACCCCATCCTGTCACGGGGTCGACTACGTTGATGCCGTCTGGGCTCGTTACGTAGGGTTTGCCATCTAGCCAGCTGATGTGGTGCTCGTTCTTGTACCAGATCCTCATGTCGTGTCCTTCACAGGGGCCTGTGCCCTTGATCTTGGCTGTCCCCCAGATGAAGCCGTACTTGTCGTCCTGCCAGTAGTCGAAGATCTCCCCTTCGAAGAGCTTGTAGCCAAGCGGACCCAAGGCTTTCAGCATGGCGTCCACAGGGGGCTTGCCTGCTTTTAGGGCCCCGCGTATTGCCTTCCCGACCTTCATTGTCAACGATACGGGTCCTGGGAACGCTGCCTTCTTGAGGTCTTTCCCCTTCACCGCGTGAAGGCCACTGACTCCTCCGCCGGAGTAGGTGGAGATTCCCTCTGTGAGCTCCTCCATCCTCTGGAAGCACAGCGTCTTCTCGAGGATAAGCCTGTCACCTTGAGATGTGGTGTAGACAGCAGGGGTACACGGAATGTTAGCTAGGTTTAGGCCGTTTTGAGCGATCTCTGGGGCTGCCCGGTGTCCGGCCACAGTGGCGTCGATGAAAGGCTTCCCTTGCCTGGCTAGGCTTAGAAGGGTCCTAATGAAGCCTGGGGCTACCTCAAACTGGATTTGGGAGTATGGCTCCTCGCCAATGAGCTCAGCGAGCCTTTTCGCTCCGCTAGCCCTGAAATTGGGGCCAGGTATCTCTGACCAAGTGTTGAGGGGGCACCACTCCCTGTCAGCCATCATGATTTGGTCTTTCATTCGCCCTGCCCGGTCGTATGAATACCTGTGGTCCCTTTGGAGTCTGTTCCTCACACCGCCAGTCCACTTCATCTTCATTTCCGTCTGGACACCGCCTCCGGTCCCACATGCCGAGAATACGTAGCGGTCATCTGGTATCTCGTCAAGATCGACCAGTTTGAACTCGCAGCCTTCGGCGAGCGCTTCGTCGACCCTCTTCGACACTGCTTCTAAGGAGGGAGCGACGCCTCCACCGCCGGTCGAGAGAGTTGTGCATCCAATCTGGTAGTCGAGGATGTCCTCTTTTGTTATCTTTCTCATATTTACTTCCATGCCATCCTATTTTTCATGATATATATAAAAACAACAGATATCAGAGGAAGAATTCTGCAACTTTCTCGAACCACAATGAAAAGTAGATTCATTGTAACTTTCAGTAAACCCTAAATATGGTGTCTGGAATATCTTAATGAAATACCCTGTAAATCTTAAATGAGTGCTTTTTAGGGAATAAAAAACTAAGTGGACTGCATGAAGTTCATATTCACCTGACCATTTTTTATATAACATTTTTCGATACTAGATTTGAATGAAAATGAAGACTCTTACGAAGCAAGATTTAGAGGACTATATCATTGGAGCCGTCATCCTCGGTTGCGGGGGAGGAGGCAGCGGTGCGAGGGGTAAGGATCTCGTTAAACACGCGTTCGAGAAGGGGCTGGAGTTCAAGTTGGCGGACTTGGATGAGTTCGACGACGAAGACATGCTCTGCATCATCTCCGGGGTGGGAGGAGGAGTACCAGAGGAGGCCCGGAAGAAGGTGGAGCCCTACGCCCACCTGAGGGATACCGACCCTGACGCACGGTTCAGGCACGCACTGAAGTCCATCGAGGAGCTCGAGAAGTACATAGGGAAGAAGTTCGCCTCCTTCGTCCCCAGCGAGACAGGGGGAGGCAACGGCATCATGCCCATGTACCTTAACGCCCTCGTCGGGAACCCGTCCGTTGACGGGGACAGCGCTGGAAGGGCCAAGCCAGAGATAGGGATCTCCCTCACCCACGTAGCTGGGATACCTATGGCGCCCATATCGATGCTGACGCCGTTCAAGGAGGTCGTTATCGCCAAGAGCGTCATCGACGACTACCGAGGAGAGGACATCACAAGGCACGTGGCGGTTGCATCCGGCGGCGGGGTGACCGCTACAAGGAGCTCGGGGACTGTGAAGCAGTTCAAGAACGGGATAGCCAGAAATCAGGTATCCCGGTGCATCAAGATCGGGGCGGCGATAAGGAAGGCCCGTGAGGCGGGGGAGGACCCAAAGGACGCGTTCCTGGAGGCCTCGGGGGGCGTCAAGGTATTCGAGGGCACATGCACCAGCTACGACGCTGAGGGGAAGGGCGGCTTCAACTGGGGCCACTGGTACATCAAGGGAGAGGGCGACTACGAGGGCCACGAGCTCAAGGTCTGGTACAAGAACGAGAACCTCGTGAGCTGGCTCGACGGTGAGCAGTTCATCGTATGCCCGGACCTCATCTGCATCGTCGACACGGAGACGTGTGAGGGCCACTCTAACTTCAGGAGCGCTGACAACAAGGGGAAGAAGGTGACCGTCTTCGGAGTCAAGGCGATCGACCTCTGGAGGACCCCCAAGGGCATCGAGGTGTTCGGGCCGAGGCACTTCGGCTTCGACATGGACTTCGTGCCCATGGAGAAGGTCATCTAACCCTATCCTTTTCTTTTTTCTTTTTCTAAGCGAAGTTGCCTAATTTTAACGATTAACTGTTAAGTATCAGAGGGCATAATCCTATCCGATCACAAATGAGGATATTAACGAAGGAAGACATCCAAGATTACACAATAGGAAGCACCATCCTCTCCACGGGGGGAGGGGGCGTAGCCCCGTCCCTTGAGAGAGTGGGAAAGATGGTGGATAACGTTCACGACGCAGGCAAGAAAATAAAGATCATAGAGATGGATGAGGTCCCCGACGACGCAATACTCTTCTCACACATTGGAACCGGAGGCGGTATTACGAGTGAGATGAAGGAGAAGTGGTTCTTCCGGTCGCGAGCGCGGCGCCAACGCGACCCCAAGTACTCCATGGACCGGGCGAAGGTCATGAGGGAGATAATAAAACACGCCGACAGGGAATGGTGCCCCCTCAACACCTGGTCAGAGCTGCCCGGGCAAGACAACTCCATCGGCACTGGGACCGAGAAGGGCGAGAAACGCCTCGCGGAGCTCGCCGGAGGAGACCCGCTGACAGAGCTCCACTTCGAGGTCTCCCCCGGTTTCGCCAGGCTCGTGTGCAAACACGCCATGGTGGACCGGCCTTACATAGACGCCACTGCCGCTGGGTCACGCGCTGCTCCAGAGATCGGTCAGAACTGTTTCAACCTTGGGAATGTAAAACCCACGCCTGCAGTATTCGGGACAACGATGGGGGACCTCATCGTCGTCGAGGACGTCCTCTGCTTCCAGAGGCTCGAGGAGATCCTCGAGGGCATCTCCACTTTTTCGGGCGCATCAACCAGAGGCATCCATCAGGTCTCCGTCCAGGACATGAAGAAGTACGCCTTCCCCGGCGTGGAGTCCCTCGTGATGAAGGTCGGGAAACAGGTCCGGGAGGCGACGAAGAAGGGCAAGTCAACCGTTGACGCCACCCTCAATGCCCTAGGTGGCAGAGGGTTCAAACTCTTCGAGGGGCAGATCATGAACTACTGGCAGGACGACAAGTACGGCTTCATCTGGGGGATGGCCAAGATCCTCGGTACTGGTGACTACGAGGGACATGACCTGAAGATCTGGTACAAGAATGAGAACCACGTCACCTGGCTCGACGGCAAGCCCTGGGTCACCAGTCCGGACTGCATCAACGTGGTCGACCCAGAGACAGGCTGGGGCCTAGCCAACTTCTGGCCCGCCGAGTGGGAGACAGGGCGACCCGTCACCGTATTAGGCGTGGAGATTGAGCAGGAGTGCGAGACCCCCATGGGGCTCAAGATCTTCGGACCCCAGCACTTCAGATGGAACATAGAGCACGTATCTATACGGCAACTCGTTGAGAAGTAGACGGTTACTCTGTAACCAACAAACCCTTTTTTATAAAAAATTAAAATTATACAAGGATAAAGGGGATTTTTCTAGCCTCTATTTCGCCATTCCTCGACGAAGTCCGAGAGCAGTCCGTCCAGAAACTCCTCTCTGTTCATGGAGCTAGAGAGAATTTTCCGGGTCCCAAATCTTTCCTTGATCTTCTCGTAGAACTCCTTCCTCTTCAACCCCTCGATCTCGAGGCCCAGGTTTACAGTCTTCTCAAGGACGTCCGTCAGCCTGAGAGACGAGTATCCAGGTGACTTCACGAACTCGATGGCGTAGTTCAGCACCTGGAAGGCGTAGTCGAAGAACTTGTCGTCAAGTGTCTCGCTCATTCGAGGCCCTCCAGCTTGTCCCAGCTCTTACCGAACTCGTCGAGGTAGACGATCTCGGAAAGCTTCTTCTTCTTGGGCATATCGGGCTGTCCATCCGGGTGACCTATGGAGAAGGCTAGGATGGGCCTGAAGTGTTCGGGGGCGTTGAGCACCTTGTTCAGACAGCTGGCGTTGAATGATGCGATGGCACACCCACCGAGCCCCAGGGCGTGGGCCGCGAGAAGGATGTTCTCGGCGGCGAAGCCAATGTCCAGTACGCCTACCATGCTGCCGTAACTGGCTCCGCCGAAGGCCCCCTCTTCGTACTCGAGCCCCGCCACGATCCCGGCCGTGGCATCGCCGTAGAAGCCGGGGCAGCAACTCTTGATCATCCTGAGGACCTGGGGGGCCTTCACGTAGATGAACTTCCACCTCTGCCGGTTTCCTCCTGACGG
>JAUVYU010000120.1 GCA_030602935.1 Candidatus Bathyarchaeota archaeon
GGAGAGCACGTTGTGTGTGATCTCGATGAGTTCGAGGAGAAGTTCCGTTTCTTCAGATAAGGGCAGTAGACGGGACCTAGAAGATGGGTTAGAAATTCACAGTTCTTATTACAAATAGCTACTTTGTATAGGGGATTAGGGGAAGGTCAGTTATGAGAAAGACATTTTCGGCTTTAATATTGTTGATTCTGATCTCATCCACTCCTCTCGCAGTGGGGCAGGAGTACTACTCGCCTAACGATCTCTCCTTCACCGTGTATGACGACGGGTACGTGGTCGTGGACTACACGGTCGACGTCGACCCAACGATGGTGAGGGTGAACGTCTCCCTCTTCGGGTCCCTATACCAGAACCTGCTGATATCGGATCAAGACCTGCTGATCCTCGACTCCACCCCCACCGTGGGTGGGCTCACCATCGACACCCTGGGTGCGATCTCAGCGAGCCTCTGGTACGAGACGACCGACCTCACGGGGAAGGCCGGGCAGATATGGACCTTCGCGGTGAGCGCCCCGATCACCTCTACGATACTGCTTCCCGAGGGGTCCACGATCATCTCCCTGAGTGATGTCCCCTTGGAGATGGGGAGCCTCAATGGGAGGGTTCTCCTCACGATGCCCCTTGGAGACCTGGAGATCTCGTACACCGTCGGGGTGGTGGGCTCAAAGGAGCACGCCCTGGCCATCATCAACGACGCAGAGAACACGATCGAGGCAATCCAAGCGACGGGGGTCCTTACCCCGGACGCAGACGACCTCCTCGAAAGCGCATACTCATCCTACGATTCAGGGCTGTACCCCGAGGCCGAACAGCTGGCAGCGCAGGCCAAGACCAGCGCTGAGGACACCGCAGCAGACGCGTCCGCCACCACTCTGGCCATTGAGAACGCCATCTCTGCTATCTCTGACGCGGACGAGGATGAACGGACAGAGGGACTTGAAGCGGCTCAGGATAAGCTTGCTGAGGCAGAGAGTTCCTACGCTCTGGGAGACTACACCGGGGCCCTTGAACTGGCCGAGGAGGCCCAGGACCTGGCGGAGAGTGCCACAGGGAAAGGCTCTGGCTCTAACATGCTGCTCTATGCCGGCCTCGTCGTGGTGGGGGGGATTGGAGCGGCCTACATTTTGCTGGGGAGATCGAAGAAGGCTCCCGTAGTCCAGGCGGTGAGCTTCGATCTCGACAGGCTCTTCGGGGAGCATCCCAACCTCCGGATGGACGACAAGGAGGTGATAAGGTTCCTGGCCCAGAACAGGGGGGAGACCTTCGCGGCCGAGGTCCGGGAGCGCTTCGACATCCCCCGGACGAGCCTCTGGAGGATGATAAGGAGGCTGGAGGGGGAAGAGATCATCGAGGTCGCGACGATAGGGGGCCAGAGCCTCATCAGGCTGGACTCAAGGTACAAGCAGGGGTGAGCGGGGGGTGAAACAGGTGTTCCGAGATGTTCCTCCGGGTTCCTCTAATTCAACCCCTCCATCAGTATATCCGGTGAAAAGCGTGACTAAGAGAAGGGTCCTTGCGCTCCTGCTGGTCATGGTCATACTAGTCCCAACAGTAAACGCCTCTGGAGCCGCCTCGCTGGCTCCCACGGCGACGGTGACCTCGAAAGTAATCACAGACTTCAACTCGCTGATCTCCAATGTGGGCTCAAACGCCACCGTTGTTGACTATGAGGCCCTCGCTGAGAGGCTCATGTTCCAGCTTGAGAAGGGCAGGGAGAGGGTGGAGCGGGCCTTTGAGGACAGGGACCTGGAGATACCCGAGGCGGCGAGGGATGAATACAGTCTCGGCGTTGAGGCCCTCAACGAGACGAGGGAGCTGATCTCCAGCGGGGACTATCAGGTCGCCGCTCAGGTGGCCAGGGGCGCCTTGAACCACTTCGGAGACGCCTATCGAATTTTCAGGGAACACGTTCAGGCAACAGAGGAACCGGAGGAGACCGACGAACCCACTTTCAATGAGACCGAGAGGGGCCTCAAGGTCGCGATAGAGAGGGCCTACGTGTATCTGGGCAGGCTCAACGCGACCGTGGTCAGCCTTGAAGGTGAGGGCTACGACGTGTCCGCGGTTCTTGAGATGCTCCGTAAGGCTTGGACGTACCTGGGAGAGGCCGAGGCTCAGATCGGGGAAGGGGAGCTAAGGAACGCTGCTAGGGCTCTCGCGACGGCAAGGGAGACCCTTGGCCAGTCGAACGGCCTCATGAACAGCACTGTCAAGGCCTACAAGGAGAGAAGGGTCCAGCAGTTCATGGCTCAGGTACAGAGCAACATACGCAACATCAACGGGACCATTGAGAGGCTCCAGACCAGCCTCGAGGCGGGGAGAACCAACCAGGTGCGTGCGGTCCTCTCCACGGTCGAGATGAAGGTCCAGGGCCTCCAGGAGAGACTGACCAGCGGCAACCTCGACGTCTCCCTCGACGAGCTCCACGCAGCCGTGAACTCGATAAACGAGGGGCTGAACGAGCTGGACGGTGAGACCGCCACCCAGATCAGGGCGATGAACATGGTCGAGGCAAAGATGCAGGTGCTGAACGCCTCAGCCGTGAGGATCAGCCAGAGGTACGCCAACTACTCTGACGTCCAGGGCGAGGTGGAAGCCCTCCTCAGCAGGACCAGTGAGATGTTTGACGAGATCACCGATGAGATCAGGGCGGGGAACGCCGAGGCCGTCAGGGACCTCCTGAGGATAGCAAACAACAACGTGGTCGAGGCGAACAAGAACGTCCGCCTCTCCATCAAGGAAGCCACACAGGATCAGAGCCAGATCAGGCCTGGAAGCAGCTCCCAGAGTGGAACACAGATCCAGGAGATGCCGGGCACCCAGAATCAGGGGACGGGCGATGTGCCTCAGCAGAACTCGACCCAGATCTCAAGCGCGAACCGGACAGCCACAAACCCTCCATAGAACCGCAGGCTTCATTCCAGTTCTTTCTTAGTATTCCAGCCCCCAAGCAGACATGATTTAAGGGCTCCCAGACATCATCCTTGAGTGGCGGAGAGAAATGTCTGGATCAGAGGTCAAGATGGTCCCCCTCACGGAGGCGGAGAACGAGGTCAAGGTGGTCACCCATAGGCTGGCCCTCCTCCACCTGGCGTTCGCGAGGACCCTCGTGGACGAGTTCGGCTGGGAGAGGGGGAAGCAGCTCGTCCTTGACGCCATGAAGGAGTACGGGAGGAGGGTGGCCGAGAGGACCAAGCAAGGGCATCAGAGCCTCCCCAAGTACGGGTTCTGGGAGAGGCGGGAGGGGAAGCCCCCCATATGCGAGCTGGGCAAGATAGTCCTCGAGTATGACGAGATGGACATAGGGAGCCTCTACTGCCTCATCGACCCGGCGAAGACCATGTGGGCCAACCCCGATGAGAAGCTCGTGCACACCAGGTGCCTCACCGTCGGAGACGAGCACTGCGAGTTCGAGACAATTCCCACGACGAAGGAAGAGAGGGATGACTTCTTCGGCGAGAGCAAGGATTGGGCTTACGTGGACCCCCGATTGGACGAGTACTACAGGAGAAAGGAAGATTCCAAGGAGTAGGGGCACCAGAAATCATTGAGCGGGGAGGCTCACACCGGGTCGAAGGCAGGCAGGATGGTCCCGTCCTCGTACATGTCCTCCGGAGACGTGAGGCTGTCCAGCTCCTCGAAGAGCTTCCTCAGCTTCTCCTCGGGGTAGCCTCCTTCCCTGGCCTTCCGGCCGTACCTCCTAGAGGCTTCGTAGTCCCCGTTCTTCATGTGGCCGAAGGCGAGGCCGAAGTTGGCCTTCGAGTTACCGGGGTCGGCCTCGACGGTCATGTTCCAGGCTATGATGGCTTCGTCCAGTTCGCCGTTGAGGAAGTGGGCGTACCCGAGGGCGTACGTCGCCTCGTGGAAACCTGGCTGGACCTTGACGATCAGCTTGAGCTTCTCGACGGCCTCCGGGACTGTCCCAGGTTCCTTCATGAGGGGCAGGGCCTGCTCGTACAGGCTTCTTATGTTGCCCCACATCCTCCTCGAGATCATCGGAGACCAGATGGTTCCTCCCTGTTTCCCTCTATTTTAGTAAAGTGTACTGGTATCAAGTTTTACTCAGCTATGTATCACTGTACAGTTTGTGAGTCGATTTGCCGTCGGCTTCAGGACGTTCTTAGGGCCCTCTCGTACTCGTAGACGAGCCTTGAAGTAACCACCCACGTCTCCAGGAATTCAGGGTAGATGCTA
>JAUVYU010000101.1 GCA_030602935.1 Candidatus Bathyarchaeota archaeon
AAGTCCGCCCCCATTGTGACGGGCAGGGCGTTCGTCACCCCTATGACCGTAGTGACGGCGCTGTTCGAGTATTTCTCTCTCAGCCTCTACCAGGATGCGATCGCGTTGTGGGCTCCGCAGCCGCACGGGTAGCCGTACACGTCCTTAATGTGGTGTATGGCCTTCGACGCCAGGCCCAGCGTCGGTATGTCGAGGACCACGGTGTCCATGAGGATGTTCTCTATGCCCGCTTCACTCGCCTTCGGGATCAGTTCGTTCAGCAGGTCGTCCTTGTTCGAGGAAAGCATGTACTTGGTGCTGTGGAGCAGCAGGACCGCGCTCTTGCACCCTACCTCCTTGATCTTCTGGTAGGCCTGCGTTCCCGTGTGTGGGTTGAGTGAGTTCACGATTATCCTTTCAAGCATCCCGTGGTCGTGGGCGTACTGTATCGACGTGACCATTGCGTCCTCGGACACCACGTCGAGGAAGATGGGCATCTCGGTCGTGTCAACCATGAAGTCGAGGTATCTTCCGGCCGCCACGGCGTTCTCCGCCACCAGGTCCACGATGGTGGGGAGCCCTGTCGAATCGGACATCTCTTCGGCCTTCCTGAGCTGACTCTCCGCCTCTGCTCTGTCGAACACTCCCTCCGCGGGATTCTTCACTACGGTGTGCCCGTTGTAGAACATGGAGCCCACCATGACCGTCGGGGCGAGCCCGGGGTCTCCTCCGATCTTGACGCCGCTGATCTCGTATGTCTTCTGCTTCGCAGAGAAGTCGAACACGTTGGATCCGTCCTCTGATTCAAGATGCTGATTTGGCTTTTAAGCAAATTGGAATGGAACTAACTAAAGGTCTTGGTCGCAACTGTTCTAAAACTTGACGCCGAGCTCCGAGATCGTTTTCCAGCCAGATGGGAGGAGAGGCAGGTTCAAACACGGAACCACGGTTCTCGACGTCGCAAAGGAGCTCAGAGTCGACAGCAACTCGCGCACGCAGATGGTCGGAGATGACCCCGGGTAAAAGTGAAATAGATAACCCCCTATAACTTCGTCAGTGATTTTCATGGACTCTCGTCAAAGGATCAGGATGGCATTGGAGCACCGCGAGCCCGACAGGGTCCCCATCCACGACAACCCGTGGCAGGCCACCGTGGACAGGTGGCGGACCGAGGGGCTTCCATCCGGCATCGAGCCAGCCGACTACTTCGGCTACGAGCTAGTGGGCTTCGGGGCTGACACGGGCCCCCGCTTCAAGGAGGAGGTGATCTCCATCGACGACGAGTACATCGTCGAGAGGGACAGCTACGGCGGTGTGAGGAAGAACCACAGGGACTTCACCACCACCCCCATGATCATGGACTACCCGTGCAAGGGGCGGGAGGACTGGGAGCTTATCAAGCCGAGGCTCACGCCCGACGACCGGAGGGTGGACTGGGTCACCGACCTCAGGAACGCCCAGCGCGAGAGGAGCAGGGGGCGATACGTGGTCTTCAACGCCATCGTCGGCTACGACAAGATGCAGAAGTACGTGGCCTCCGAGCGGCTGCTGAGGGCGGTGCTGCGCGAGCCCGAGTGGGTGAAGGACATGTACTGGACGGACGCCAGGCTCGTCATGGCGATGTGCGACATCATGAGGGAGGGCGGCTTCGAGTTCGACGGGGCCTTCCTCTTCTGCGACCTGGGATACAGACATGGACCCTTCTTCTCGCCGAGGCACTACGAGGATCAGCTGCACCCCGTCTTCAAGGAGCTCTGCGACTTCTTCCACGAGAGGGACATGCAGGTGATCCTCCACTGTTGCGGTAACATCAAGGCTCTGATACCCTACTTCATCGAGGAGGGCATCGACTGCATCCAGCCCTTGGAGGTGAAGGCCGGCATGGACCTGGTCGAGCTGAAGGAGGAGTTCGGCGACGAGATGGCCTATATGGGGGGCATCGACGTGAGGCTGATGAGCCTGGAGGACCCCAGGCCGCTGGAGAAGGAGATCAGGGAGAAGGTGACGGCGGCCAAGGAGGGCGGCGGATACGTCTATCACAGCGACCACAGCGTGCCCAACACCGTCAGCTTCGCGCAGTACAAGCGGGTGATGGAGCTGATATCGAAGTATGGGGGGTACAAATGATGAGCGATAGGAAAGCAATTCTCACGAGGCTCCGCGACGCCCTAGTCGAGCTGGACATCGACGCCATCCCAGGGGTCTGCGAGGAGGCGATGGAGGCAGGCATCTCCGCCTACGATACGGTCATCGAGGGCATGGCCAAGGGCATGGAGATCGTGGGAGAGAAGTACGAGGAAGGCGAATACTACCTGGCCGAGCTGGTCATGGCCGGGGAGACCATGAAAGAGGGCATGGCAGTTCTGGAACCCCACCTTAAGGCGGGGGACGTCAAGGCCGCCGGTAAATGCGTCATAGGCACAGTCAAAGGGGACCTCCACGACATCGGGAAGAACGTGTTCGTCACCCTCCTCAAGGCGCAGAACTTCGATGTGATCGACCTCGGAGTCGACGTGTCGCCGCGACAGTTCATCGAGGCCGTTAGGGAGCAGAGACCGGACGTCCTGGCCATGTCGGCGCTCCTCACGACAACCATGACCGAGATGGGGGCCGTGATCGCCGAGCTGGAGAAGCAGGGGCTGAGGGACGGGCTCAAGGTGATCATCGGCGGCGCTCCCTCGACTGAGGAGTATGCCCGGGAGATAGGCGCCGACGCAACTGCAAAGGACGCAGTCGAAGGCGCCAGGATCATTGCACGGTGGTCACGGGAATAGGCTCAAGGCTCACCCGCTTCTAGTTCAGCTTGCCTAGTTCTGTCTCGACCTCGGCGTAGTCGGGCTCGACACCCGGATTCCCCGAGACCCATCTGTATCTTATGACGCCCTCCCTGTCCAGGATGAAGACCGCCTCCACCTCCGAGGTAACCTCAGCCGCCTCCTGGGAGATCTCCTCGGACTTGTAGAGCTTGCGCACGCGAGTTCCAGCTTAAAAAAGAAAAGAGGATTTTTTTAGTTAGTAGTTGGGTATGTGGAGTTCGTAGTAGGACCTTGGGTGCTGGCAGGCGGGGCAGACCTCTGGGGCCTCCTTGCCGTGGTGGATGTACCCGCAGTTCAGGCAGCGCCACTCAACCTCGTCGTCCCGCTTGAACACCGTGCCGTTCTTGACGTTCTCCAGGAGCTTCCTGTAGCGCTTCTCATGCTCCTCCTCGACCTCGGCGATCTCCGTGAAGCTCTCTTCGACGTCAAGGAACCCTTCCTCATGGGCCACCCTGGCGAAGTCTGGATAGAGGGTTCCCCACTCCAGGAGCTCGCCCTCGGCGGCCGCGAGGAGGTTCTCCTCGGTGGTCCCGATCTTTCCGGCGGGGTAGGCCGCGGTGATCTCGACGTCTCCTCCCTCCAGATGCTTGAAGAAGACCTCGGCGTGCTCCTTCTCGTTGGCTGCGGTCTCCTCGAAGATGCGCTGTATCTGGATGTAGCCCTCCTTCCTAGCTGCGCTGGCGAAGAATGTGTACCTGTTGCGTGCCTGGCTCTCTCCCGCGAATGATTTGAGCAGATTCTTCTCGGTCCTGCTTCCCTTAAGACTAGCCATTATTATCTAGAAAGAATTCCACTTTTCGATTTATAAAGCATATTCAATTGTCAGTTAGGGATAACATATGCAAGCGTTCTATTTCGCAGCTTCGACAGTACTCCGTTGTAGCTGCGTAGTTGGTTGATGTGCCGGTCGTAACCTGCTTTCTGCATTTTTATTTAGATGGTCGTGTAACAATAGTTCTGTATCTGGTTCACTCGATAGAAGTTGAGGAGAGTAGGTGATAGCCTTGATGAGAGTGGAGACCTCTAAGCGGAGAGATTGGTCCGACGACATCCTGGATAGATGCGTAGAGTTCCACGGCCACGGCGGCCCTTTCATGGTCGTCGGCCTCAGGATGGGCCTCGTGGCCCTGGAGAGGCTGGACGCCCACGGGTGGTTCGATCTGAAATGCGTTGTCAGGCTCCGCTGGGCGCCTCCTGACTCCTGCGTCATCGACGGCATCCAGACCTCCTCGGGGTGCACGATGGGGAAGCACAACATCACGGTGGAGGAGCAGAACGGGGTCGCGGCCGAGTTCACCAAGGGGAAGGAGCGACTGGAGGTCCGCCTGAGGCCGGAGGTCCTGGAAAGGATACGCAAGGTATCAAAGTCGGGAGAAGATGACGACGTCAAATCGGTGATCTCCGATCTGATTGAGGCGCCTGAAGCAGAAGTTTTCGTGTTCTTGCTTACATAGCGGATCCTAAACTACAATCAAATGGCTTTTCGTCGAGCAGGTGCGCCGGTCTTGACCCATCTTCTGTTCATGGTGGATCCGGAGCACCTCTAGTGCACAGATCAACCGCTAAATCAACAAGATCTCGATCGGTATGACGATTACGCATAATTATAATATTGAAAAAAGTGAGGGGTAA
>JAUVYU010000104.1 GCA_030602935.1 Candidatus Bathyarchaeota archaeon
GTGGACCACGCCCTTCCTCTGCTCGGCGTAGACCATGATCCCCTTGTACTTTGAGAGGTCTGTCTCGCCCTCCGCCTCCTTGATGGTGATGGCGCCCTCGGGGCAGGCTTCGACACATGCGTTGCAGAGCCTGCAGTCGTCCTTGATCTCGGGGTAGCCCCCTACCATCTCGATTGAGCCGAAGGGGCACGCCTGGATGCAGAGGCCGCAGCCGGTGCAGAGGTCCTTGTCGACTGAAATGGGTAGTTCGCTCATCTCAGATCACCTTGCACTCCAGGAGCTTCTGGAATATACTCTCAGCGAGCTCCTCAGGGGTCCCCTCAACGACGTCCCCTCCCTCCGGGGGAGTAGGCGTGAATATCTTGACCACCCGCGTCGGCGAGCCGTCGAGGCCCAGACGGGCAGGATCCGCATCCACGTCCTTGGATGTGATCTGCTTTATCTCGGCCTTCCGGGCTCCCATCCTCCCCCGCAGGGTCGCAAGGCGAGGCTGGTTGATGTCCTTCGAGACCGAGAGGACGATGGGAAGAGACGCCTCCAGGGTCTCCACACCGTCATCCAGCAACCTGGTGAGCCTTATCTTGCCGTCAGCGATGTCGAGGATCTTGTTGACATAACAGACGTGGGGCACGCCTAGGTGCTGGGCCATCTCGGGTCCCACCTGCCCGGTGTCACCGTCCGTGGTCTTGAGCCCACAGATGACGATGTCATATGGAGCTAACTTCTCGACGCAGAGGCCCAGGGTGTAGCTGGTGGCCCAGGTGTCCGCCCCGGCGAAGGCGCGGTCGGTGGCCAGATACGCCTCATCGCAGCCCAGGGCGATGGTCTCCCTGAGGGCCGACTCGGCCTGGGGAGGCCCCATGCTTAGAACCTTCACGGTGCCCCCGTACTTCTCCTTTATCTGGAGCCCCTCCTCGACGGCGTACTCGTCGAAGGGGTTGATGACGGCGTCGACGCCCTCCCTCTTGAGCCGCCCCGTCTCCTCGTCGAACTCGACCTCGGTGGTCTCAGGTACCTGCTTGATGCAGACTATGACGTTCAATCCTTCGCTCATCCAATCCCGTCCGTCGTTTAAACTTCCTATGAAATGTTCACTCCATCCGTATAAGAATTCGGTTTAGAATCCAAGAAGGCTTATCTAAACTACGAGCAACATATCCTGAGGTTTACTGAGATGCCCGTCCACCCCATAGAGTTCAGGTACTCATACCCCGAGATGTACGCGGTCTTCACCGAGGAGGCGAAGCTCCAGAAGTGGCTCGACGTCGAGGTCGCCCTCGCCTGGGCCCACGCCCAGCTGGGTACGATACCCGAGGAGGCCGCGGAGGAGATCGCCAGGAAGGGGAAAGTAGGGATCGTGAAGCTTGACCGGGTGAAGGAGATCGACAGGGAGATCCACCACGACCTCATGGCGATGGTCCGGGCCTTCACGGAGGTCTGCGACGGGGACGCTGGGAAGTACATCCACCTGGGGGCCACCAGCTATGACACGGAGGACACCGCCCTCGCCCTCCAGCTGAGGGACGCCCTGGCGATAATGGAGGGGGACCTCCGGGAGCTCCTAGGGGTCCTGCTCAAGCAGGCGGAGGACCACAAGGAGACCCTGACCATCGGGAGGACCCACGGGCAGCACGCCGTCCCCATGACCTACGGGATGAAGTTCGCCATCTGGGCCAGCGAGGTCGCCCGGCACCTGGACAGGCTCGACGCCGCCCGGGGCCGCCTACTGGTCGGTAAGATGAGCGGGGCGGTGGGGACCATGGCCAGCTTCGGGGAGAAGGGGTTCGAGGTCCAGAGGCTCACCATGGAGCGCCTCGGGCTCGAGCCGGTGCTCATCGCCAACCAGGTGGTCCAGAGGGACCGCCTCGCGGAGCTCCAGTGCGTCTTCGGCCTGATAGCTGGGACCCTGGACAAGGTCGCCAGGGAGATCAGGAACCTCCAGAGGACCGAGATATCCGAGATGTTCGAGCCCTTCCGACAGGACCAGGTGGGCTCGTCGACGATGCCCCACAAGCGCAACCCCCACAAAACGGAGCGGGTCTGCGGCCTCGCCAGGCTGATCCGGTCCAACATCGTCCCCGCATTGGAGACCATCGCCCTCGAGCACGAGAGGGACATCTCCAACTCCTCCCTAGAGAGGATAATCATCCCCGAGGGCTTCATCCTCACCGACTACATCCTCAGGCAGATGACGGGCATCCTCAGGGACGCAGTCTTCGACTACGAGAACATCGAGAGGAACCTCAACCTCACGCGGGGGCTCTGCCTCACCGAGAAGGTGATGATCGAGCTGGTGGAGAAGGGCATCGGGAGGCAGGACGCCCACGAGATGCTCCGCCGCCTGGCGATGAAGTGCTGGAAGGAGAGGAGGAGCCTCAGGGAGGTCATGCTGGAGGACGAGAAGGCGTCAGGCCTGGTCACCGAGGCCGAGCTGGACGACTGGCTGAACCCCGAGAACTACATCGGGACCGCCGTGGAGCAGGTGGAGAAAGCCGTCCACACGCTCAGAGAGCGATACACCTAATCCACGTCAGTACTGGAGCCTCTTATCCACCTGGTTTATCGGCGGCCTGCCATCGGCTATACGCCGTATGTTCTCGGCCATGATCTTCAGCGAGGCATCCGACCGAGAGTCCGTTGAGGTGATGCTGTGAGGCGTGCATATGACGTTCGGGAGCTCCCAGAACGGATACTCGGAGGCCCCCTTCCCCTCGGGGTTCCAGATGGGGTCCCAGAAATGGGGCATCCACCAGACGTCGAGGGCGGCCCCCGCTATCCTTCCCTCTTTCAGCGCTCTGTAGAGGGGCTCCTCCTCTATGACCGCTGCCCTGGAGACGCTGACGATGTACGCCGTTGGCTTCATCAGGCGGAGCTCCTCCTCGCCGATGATCCCTCGCGTGTCAATGGTCAGGGGCAATGTGCTGATGATGAAGTCGGACTCCGCCATGAAGTGGTGGAGGTCATCTGGACCTCCGAGGAAGTCGAGGTCAAGGCCCTCTGGCTTCACTGAGGGATCCCGCTTCAATCCGAGTATCCTCATGTCGAAGGCCTTAAGCATCTTCGCGACCTCGACCCCTATGCTGCCCAGACCCAGGATCCCAGCGCTCTTCCCCTTCAACAGCACGCCTGAGCTGACCCCCCTCCCCTCCAGGAACCTGTTGTTCCTCTCCACGACCCGCTTCGCCAGCGCGAGGACAAGCGCTACGGCCCCTTCCGCAAGGGGGACGGGGTTGGAGCCCGACGTGTTGGCCATGTAGACATCGTCGCCCAGGGCGTCGAAGGGCATGTCGTCCACGCCCGCCCCGGTCTTCTGCAGGAGCTTGAGGTTTTTAGCCGCCTTCACGACGGAGGCCGATAGCCGGGTGCTCACGATGACCTCAACATCCACGGCGAGAGCCTCTAGCTCGTCATCCGTTCCCCTTTCAGGGTAGATGACCTCGATTTCATCAGGGAGAATGCCTGAGAGCCGCTTAGCGAGACCGGGGGAGACCACAAGAACCTTCAATAATCGCACCTAGCGATGGGTCGGGTTCGCACTATTTCAACGTAGCTATCATCGATGTAGGACGCCTTCCTCTGGAGCTTTTTCCGTAAAGGAAATAAAGCGCAGACTCTTTCATTGTCGGTGACAACCGAGCTACGAGGTTCAGCATGTCTCCGAAGCCTAAACTTAAAGATCTACAGAAAAAGTTGGCTAAACTAGAGGCCTCCCTGGAGGACGAGGCTAAGAAGTCGGAGAAATACCTGAGCCAGCTGAAGTACGCCAAGGCCGACATGGAGAACCTCCAGAAGCAGATCCAGAAGCGCATCGAGGACACCATCTCCCGCGCCAACGGGCGCCTCCTGATGCAGCTCCTCCCCATCCTCGACGAGCTTGAGATGGCCATCGAGGCCTCCGAGAACGGGGAGGCCAACATCGTCGAGGGAGTCGACATGGTTAAGGGCAAGCTGCAGAAGGTCATGACGTCCGAGGGGGTCACCCCGATAGACGCCCTGGGGGAGCCCTTCGACCCCCGACACCACGAGGCCGTCCTGGAGGTGGATACGGAGGACTACCCCGACGGGACCGTCAGCGAGGAGCTGAGGAAGGGCTACATGTATAATTCGAGGGTCCTGCGGGCCAGCATGGTGAAGGTAGCAAGGAACCGGAGCTCGGATAACGATAAAGAGGAAGACAAAGATGAGTGAAGAAAAGAAAGAGAAGATATTAGGAATCGACCTCGGGACCACCAACTCCGCAGCAGCGGTCGTCATAGGGGGGAAGCCCACAATCATCCCCAGCGCCGAGGGACCCACAGTCGCAGGGAAGATGTTCCCCTCGGTCGTCGCATTCACCGAGGACGGGCAGCTCCTCGTGGGCGAGCCAGCTAGGAGGCAGGCCGTCACCAACGCCGCTGGAACCGTCCGAG
>JAUVYU010000023.1 GCA_030602935.1 Candidatus Bathyarchaeota archaeon
GCCTGAAGTAGATGGAGTCGCGCTCTGCGCACTTTGTGCAAATGGGGGGTGTCTCGGTCAAGTCTGTCGATCGAACTCTGGTGGAGCATGATATAAGTGCTACCCGGGGGCTCATCCGCCGTGGGTCACGGATAGGAGGACTAGTTTGTCACCGTCCCTTAGGGGCGTCTCCAAGCCTAGGAGGTTGCCGACCTCGACCCCGTTCAGCAGGATGAGGGTGTTGGTGGCTGGGCTGCGCGTGTACGGGTCGAGAAGGGGGCCGTCGAGGGCTCCCTCATGGGCCTCAAGGATTCTGTGTATGGCGTCCGAGACTTTCGCGTCCTGGTTCAGTGTGAGCTCCTGCTCCTCGCTGCCCGAGGCTTCCTTCAGGGGGCCCATCATCCTCGCCGTGACCCTTATCGAAGCCATGCTCAGTCTCCTCTCCTTCGCAACCTATAAATCCCCTGCATCGGGGAGTAGGTTTGAGCCTGATGAGGGTCGAGGTCAAGTACTACGCTATGATCAGGGAGGCGACGGGGAGACGGGTGGAGACCCTTGAGGTCCCAGAGGGCTCCTCGATAGACGACCTGCTGGGCCTCCTCGTCGGGATATACAAAGAAGGCCTCTCTAATTTTATCTACGATGAGGAGAAGAAGGTCCGGGACTTCCTCTCGTTCATGCTGAACGGTTTCAACGTCTACAGCTTGAAGGGTTTGAGCACACCCCTTCGAGACGGCGATGTCTTCGCTATCCTGCCCCCTGTGGGGGGCGGCTGAGCAAGGGTGGAGTAGGAGAGGGGCTTCTCTAGTTCCTTCAGACGCTCTTATCGATCTCCACTTCTCCGTCCGAGGAGATGACGGCTCTCGCATGCCTAAGCGCCCAGCAGCTTATGACGACGCCGACTGGGAGGGAGGCCGGGTGCCTGGCCGCCATCTTGACGTGGAGGTCCAGGGCGGTGGGGCCCTCTCCGAGCCCCATGGCGCCTATGCCGAGTTCGTTTACTTTCTCGAGGAGTTCCGCCTCGATCGCAGCCACTTTTTGGTACTCGCTCCTGACCCTGAAGGGCTTTAACAGGGCCTCCTTGGCCAGTTTCATGCATAGGTCCTCGCCGCCCCCGATGCCGACTCCCACGAAGTATGGCGGGCATCCCAGGGAGCCAGCGTTTGAGAGGGCCTCTATGACGAACTGCTTCACCCCCTTCATGCCCAGGCCTGGCTTGAGCATCCTGTGGGCAGCGATGTTGGTGCTTCCCCCGCCCTTGGGCAGGGCGATGAGCTCCAGGTCGTCCCCTTCGACGAGGTCGAAGTAGATTATGGGGACGTGGCCGTTGAGCCCGACGTTGTCCCTGGTGTTCCCCTTGAACATGTCGACGGCGTTGGGCCTTAGGGGCACCTCCTCCGTGGCGCGCCTCGTGGCCTTGATGAGTATCTCCCTGACCTCGGATCTGAGGGGGAACCCGTCTCCCAACTTTACCATGAATGCGACGATGCCCGTGTCTTGGCACATGGGCTTGGAGTTCTCCCTTGCGATGACGACGTTCTCCAGGATGTTGGTGAGCTGAGCCTTTCCCACCGCTCCCTCAGTCTCCTCCATCGCCTCCTCCAGTACTTTGACGTACTCAGTCGGGAGCTCCGTGACGGCTATCCTGAGGAGCTCGACGGCCGTGTCCTCAACTATCTTACTTATTTCCGTCATCTTCAGCCCTCCATCTCGGCCATTATCTTCTCCATCCTGGCCGTGACCTGCTCCTTGACGTCCTGGGTCATGTTGTTCCCGTGGGTGTCTATTGTAATGATCATGGGGCCAAAGTCCTCGACGTCGTAGACCCAGAGGCACTCGGGCATCCCCAGCTCCTCGAGCCAGTGGACCTCTCTGACCTTCTTGATGCCCCGGGCGGCGAGGAGGGCAGCTCCCCCGGTGAAGGCCCCGTAGGCGCAGCCGTACTCCTGGCAGGCCTTGGAGGTCCTGTCTCCCATGCCTCCCTTCCCGATGATCAAGGCGGGGCGGAAGGTCTCGATGAAGTTGTCCTGGAATATCTCCATCCTGGCCGATGTGGTGGGGCCGGCGGCGATGACTGTCCACTCTCCGTCCACTTTCTTCATGATGGGGCCGCAGTGGAACACCCCGACGTCCTTGAAGTCGACGGGGAGCTTCTCCCCCTTCTCGTGAAGCTCCAGGGCCTTGAGGTGGGCCTCGTCCCTGGCGGTGATGACCGTGCCCGTCACGTAGACGAGGTCTCCCATCTTGAGCTTGCGGATCTCGTCCTCGGGCACCGGGGTCTTGAGGTGATAATCCATATCGTATCTAAGAGACTCACCCTGAACGGATTTAAGTAATTTCAGAGCCCGGGAGCATCGCTTTTAGATAAGTTATAAAATATACCGTTACTACCCCTATGAGATGTCAACAGGGACGTCCGGGCTCTACTTCACGTTCAAACCGGAGAACGCCGCCTTCAAGGCCAAGGTCGAGGAACTGAGCGGGGAGAACATAGACCTCTGCTTCCAGTGCGGTGCCTGCAGCTCGGGCTGCCCCCTCACCGGGGAGATGGACCTCCTGCCCTCCACGGTGATACGCTACGCCCAGCTGGGCATGGCGGAGGTCCTGGAGTCGAAGACGCCCTGGATATGCATAACATGCTTCAACTGCGAGATCCGATGCCCCCGTGGTATTGACATTGCAAACGTGATGGAGGCAATCCGGGAGATGATGCTGAGGACCAAGTACGACAAGTTCACACTGGACGAGCTAACGCCGGAGGAGCTGAGGGAGCTCCCGCAGATAGCCATCATAAGCAACCAGAGGAAGCTGACCGCCTGAGGTGGAAAGATGAGACTGGCATACTACCCCGGATGCACGATGAAGACGGACGCCAAGAACTTCGACGAGTCCACCTACTCCGCTGCAGAGGCGCTGGGCATTGAGCTCCTCGAGCCGACGAGGTGGAACTGCTGCGGAACCGTCCACGCCCTCGCGAAGGACAACGTCATGAACTACCTTGCGCCCATCCGAAACCTCATCAGGGTGGAACAGATGAACGAGGCGGAGCTCGTCGACGACAAGAGAGTCGTAACCCAGTGCGCCATGTGCTACAACACCCTCAAGAGAGCCAACGCGGCCGCCAAGGCCGACCCTGATAAGATGGGGAAGATCAGGGACTTCATGGAGAAGGAGCCCAACTATCAGGGGAGCGTCAGCGTCGTCCACATGCTTGAGTTAATCAAGGGGCTTGGCTGGGACGAGGTCAAGTCGAAGGTGGTTAAGCCTCTCGACGGTCTCAAGGTCTCCCCGTACTACGGATGCCTCCTCCTCCGCCCCAGGGAGTACGGCATCGACGATCCCGACCACCCCACGGTCATGGAGGACCTCCTGGAGGCCCTGGGGGCTGAGGTCGTCGATAACCCGTACAAGGCTAAATGCTGCGGGGCATATCACGCGGTCCACATGAAGGAGGTGGCTGCGGACCTGTCCTACAGGATACTGAAGCAAGCGCAGGAAGCCGGTGCGGATATAATCGTCACTGCGTGCCCCCTCTGCCAGTTCAACCTGGGGGACCGCCAGAACGAGGTCAAGAAGCATCAGAGGGAATTCGAGGGGATACCCGTGGTCTACTACACTCAACTCATGGCCCTCGCCTTCGGCAAGGAGGGGACGGGCTTCGAGCAGAACACACCGGACCCGGTTCCGGTTCTGGAGGAGAAAGGTCTACTTTAGGAGGAATACAGATGGAAGAGAACGAATCCGAGATGGTAACGATCCACGTGATGGGGAAGAAGCACAGAGTGCCCGCCGACCTCACCATCATGAAGGCGATGGAGTACTCTGGTCACCAGTTCCGAAGGGGCGCTGGCTGCAGGGGAGGATACTGCGGTGCCTGCGCTGCCATGTACAGGGTGAAGGGGAGCTACAAGCTGCAGGGGGCGCTGGCCTGCCAGAAGATAGTCGAGGACGGCATGTACATCGCCCAGATACCCTTCAGCCCAGCCGAGAAGATAACCTACGACCTGTTAGAGCTGAGGCCCGACGCCAACACCTTCCTCGAGTACTACCCCGAGATATCGAGGTGCCTCAGCTGCAACACATGCACCAAGGCCTGCCCCCAGGACATCGAGGTCATGGACTATGTCCAGGCCTCCCTCAGGGGAGACGTAGAGGAGGCCGCCAAGCTCAGCTTCGACTGCATCAGCTGCGGGCTCTGTGCCGTGAGATGTCCCGCAGAGATCGTGCCATATAACGTGGGGCAGCTCGCCAGGAGGCTGAACAGCCGGTACCTGATAGGCCCGACGAAGCACGTCATTAAACGTGTGGAGGAGGTGGAGGCAGGGGAGTTTGACGCCGATATTGACGAGCTCAAGAGGTTAGATAGGAAAACGCTTCAGGAGCGATACGAAGGCAGGGAGGTGAAGCTGTGAGCGGCTACCCCGAATACATGCAGGGCTACCTAAAGCTCGTGGAGACGACTAGACCCGACCGGGTTGGGAAGGCCCTCAGGGCGATGACCGCGGATGAGAAGGAGCAGATCCTCCGAGACTGGCACCCCGACTACAAGATGGATCAGAAGCGGGAGCTCAAGATAGGCTCAAGCGCCGGGGAGCTCATGCCCCACGAGGTGGTCAACAACTTGGAGGCCCACCCCATCATAAGCCCCGGGGACATCGACCTTTCAAACGTCACCTACGACGTGGACGTACTGGTCATCGGGGCCGGGGGAGCGGGCCTCAGCGCCTCCTTAACAGCCATCGAGCACGGCGTCGCCCCAGACAATGTGTTGATGGTCCAGAAGCTCAGGCTGGGAGACGCGAACTCCAAGATGAGCCAGGGAGGAATACAGGCAGCCAACGCTCCAGATGACAGCCCCACAATGCACTACCTTGATGTCATCGGAGGGGGTCATTATGTAAACAAGCCCGACCTCGTGGAGGCGATGGTCAAGGAGGGACCCGACGTCATCAGGTGGCACGAGGAGCTGGGTGTCACGTACGACAAGCTGGAGGACGGGACAATGCAGCTGGCCCCCGGAGGGGGGACAAGCAGGAAGAGGATGCACAGCTGCAAGGACTACACCGGCCTCGAGATCACGAGGGTGCTCATCGACGAGTTCATCAACAAGGAGATCTCCTACGTGGAGTTCACCTCGGTCGTGGAGCTCGTTATGGACGACAAGGGGCAGGTCGCCGGGGCGGTGCTCTGGGACATGGACCACGACGACTACAAGGTCGCACGGGCCAAGTCGACGACACTCGCTACGGGAGGCTTCGGGAGGCTCCATATTCAGGGCTTCGAGACCACCAACCACTATGGCGCAACCAACGACGGCGTGGTCATGGCTTATCACGTCGGAGCGAGGCTAAGGGACCTGGACTCCACCCAGTTCCACCCCACTGGAGCGGCATACCCCGCGCAGATAGTCGGGCAGCTATGCACCGAGAAGCTCCGGGCCCGCGGCGCTCAGCCCCTGAACAAGGACGGGGAGCTCTTCGTCTACCCCCTGGAGACAAGGGACGTCGAGGCCTCCGCCCTCATCAGGGAGTGCTACGGGAGGGAGAAAGGAATCATCACCCCCACCGGGATGCGGGGGGTCTGGCTCGACACGCCCCTCATCGACATCATCAACGGCGAGGGAACCATCGAGAGGGAGTTCGCCGCCATGTTCCGGACGTTCAACAAGTTCGGCATCGACATCCGCGAGGAGCCGATGCTCGTCTATCCAACGCTCCACTACCAGAACGGGGGCGTCGAGATCAACGTGCAGTGCGAGACCAACGTCCCCGGACTCTACGCGGCAGGCGAGGTCTGCGGAGGAGTCCACGGCAAGAACAGGCTCATGGGCAACAGCCAGCTGGACCTATACGTCTTCGGACGGAGGGCTGGCAGGTTCGCAGCGGAGCGTTCCAAGAAGGCGACCTTGGGCAGTCTTACACTGGATCACTTGGACGTTTATGAGAAGATGCTGTCTGATGCAGGAGTCGAGACGGACAGGAAGGCCCCGATCCTGCTCCCGGAGTACAGGGGAAAGAGGACCCTGGAACATCAGCTGAAGCTGCTCTAGCGAGTGAGTATTAATGAGCGAGGACTTTAGAATCGGCGTCTGGGTGTGCGAGTGCGGCGGAAACATAGGCGACGTAGTCGAGGTGCCGAGCGTCGCCGATCAGCTGGAAGCTGAAGTAGCGTACGTCCACAGGGAGCGCTATCTCTGCTCCAGCCCCTCAGTGGAGGGCATAAAGGCCGCCGTTGAGGAGCACAAACTCGACAGAGTCGTCCTCGCATGCTGCACCCCTAATATGCATACTGAGACATTCAGGAGCAACCTGGAGCAGGCAGGCGTCAACTCAGCTCTTCTGGAGATAGTGAACGTCCGTGAGCAGTGCAGCTGGGTCCACAAAGAGGATCATGAAGGCGCCACGCTCAAGACCCTGGACCTCATCAGGGGCGCCATCGCCCGGATCAAGGAGTCCACCCCCCTGGAGTCCAAGGCGATGGAGGTCTCGCCCGAGGCCCTCGTGATCGGCGCCGGAGTCGCCGGCATCACGACCAGCCTCAGGCTCGCGGAGTACGGGATGAAGGTCCACCTCGTGGAGAAGCGTCCCAGCATCGGCGGCCACATGATCCAGTACCCCAAGGTCTTCCCCACCCTCGACTGCAGCCAGTGCATCCTCACCCCGAAGATGGCGAGCATCAACCAGAGCAGGAACATCAACCTCCTCACCTACGCGGAGATAAAGGAGGTCTCAGGCGTCCCCGGGGACTATGACGTCAAGGTCTGGCTCAAGCCCCGCGGGGTCGACGTGGAGGCGTGCATAGGATGCGGCGACTGCACACGGGTCTGCCCCATCACTGTTCCCAACGAGTTCGACGAGGGGCTCTCCCCGAGGAAGGCTGCCTATATACCGTTCCCCCAGGCGGTCCCCAGCGTCGCCACCATTGACATGGGCCACTGCATCAAGTGCAACAGCTGCGTCAACGCCTGCCCGCCGAAGTGCATCAACCTCGACGACCCCGGGAAAGAGGTGGAGCTCAACGTGGGGGCGATTGTCCTCGCCACTGGCTTCGAGCTATACGACATCGGGAGCCTCACCCAGTACGGCTATGGCAAGTACCAGAACGTGGTCACCAGCCTAGAGATGGAGCGCATCCTCGACGTCAACGGTCCCACTGGGAGCATGATCATCAACCCCAAGACCGGGGAGCCCGCGAAGAGCGTCTCCTTCGTCCTCTGCGCAGGCTCCAGGGACACAGAGGTCGGGAAGGCCCACTGCAGCCGGGTCTGCTGCCTCTACGCCCTGAAGCAGGCACAGCTCATCCGGGACAGGGGCATCGACGTCTGGATACACTACATCGACATCAGGGCGCCCGGCCGCAGATACGAGGAGTTCTACGCGGCCACACAGGACAAAGGGGTCATGTTCGTCAAGGGGAAGGTCACGGAGATCGTCCCCGAGGGCGATAGGGTCCTCGTCCGGGGTGAGGACATGATGATCAACAGGATGGTGGAGAACCCCGCTGACTTGGTCGTCCTCTGCCCCCCCATCGTCACAACTGAGGAGACGTTGAAGCTGGCTGAGATGCTCCGGGTGCCTGTGGACGAGGACCAGTTCATCCTTGAGCGCCACCCCAAGCTCGATCCCCTGGCCACCAAGAGGGACGGGGTCTTCGCCGCCGGGGTAGTCATAGGCCCCAAGGACATCCAGTCCACCACGGCGGAGGCAGAGGGCGCCGCCATGAAGGTCGTCAACTTCCTATCAGGCGAGAGGATGATAGAGCCCA
>JAUVYU010000227.1 GCA_030602935.1 Candidatus Bathyarchaeota archaeon
AGGGGCTATTACACTGCTCTTCGCCGTAATAACCTGTGTTGTATCAGGATTATACCCCGCTTGGAGGGCCTCGAACCTCAACCCGGTGGAGGCGCTTAGAAGTGAGTGAGACGAAGAGATCATTCAGGGAACAGATATTCAGAGTCCTGAGGTCGCCCAGCGTCGGCTTCCCCCAGATCGAGGAAGACGATCTGCGGAAGGGAATCATCATAATAATCATAATTGGGCTTCTCTCGTCATGGGCGGGAGTGGTCTATCTCTCGAAGACGGAGTTCGACCTCTCAAGTATGTTCCAGGGAGGTCCATCTGGGATGGGTGGCAGAGGCGGTTTCTTCAGCGGAGGCTCTCAGAGCACACCGGAGATTGACCCGGATGTGCTGAGGAGGACCATGACGCCGTTCATCGCTATCGGGGGCATAGTGGGGGCATTCACCCGTTGGCTTATCCCCAGCGTCCTAGTTCTCATCACCGCCAAGATACTCATCGGGGACGGCAGCACGAAGCGGATGCTAGCCATGACTGCGTTCGCCTCTCTCCCCCAGCTGGCGCAACAGCTCCTCAGAGTAGCAGACGCATACACGATCTCAAGCGTCGATCTCACTGCCCTGAGGACGCCCATCTTCCCCTCGACAGGTCTAGTCTTAAAGGCACTGAATCAGGGGATCAAGGTCTTCAACGTGTTCGGGGTGCTCACACTGGCATTGACCGTCTACGCCGTCTCGGCCAACTACGGGTCACCGAAGAGGAGAGCCCTCACAGTGAGCGTAACGGCTTACCTCGCCTACGTTCTACTCAAAGTGTTCCTACCCATTTAGATGAGCTCTTGCAGCCTCTAACTATCCTCTATTAGCCTGGTCAGGACTTTCTCTGCCACTTCAGCGTCCTCACCTTTCACCAGTATGTGGTCCCTGAGGAACGTAGATAGGGCGTAGATGCTGACCCCGGCCTCGGCGAGTCTTGCGGACACCTCCGCGAGGAAGCCCACTATGGAGAGGTCGAGGACGATGTCGAACGTGATGAGCCTGTAGGGCCCCTCCACTTTGTACTCCCTGAAGCCCCCCTTCAACTCGTCCCACTCCTCAGCCTTGAGTACGAGGGAGACCTCAGCGTAGTCGAACGTGATCGATGAGAAGGCATCCGTCTTCCCAAGTATTTCCCTGGCCTTGGACTCCTCCTCCCTGCTGACGCTGACCAGCATGTAGTCCTCCGGGTGTACGAGTATCTCGGTGGAGGCGAGGAGCGCTCCGATGTCCGTGTCATTGACCATGCGAATCACATAGAATTGTAGGGTAAAAAGGTCGACCCTTCCATTTTCCTCTCCTCTTCTCAATTTATAGAAGATTTCAAATGACATCAGATAGATAATCAAACCATGACCGAGTTAGAATCTAAGATCCATGACGCAGTAGCGGGCTCAGGCCTCGACGCCGTCATGGCCATCGGAGTCGATAACTTCAACTACCTTACTAGGACCGTTCTGCCCTTCGCCGAGAACTATCCCGACAGGAGGGCCGCTGTCATTCTATCCAGTGATGGAAAAGGGGTGGTTCTCTGCCCAGTGGACTGGTCCGAGGCGGTGAGGGATCAGGGATGGGGCGGTGAGATCCACACATACGATGAGAACGAAGGCGTCTCCCCACTGGCATTCGTGGAGGCCCTGAAACGGATTCTGGACGAGAAGGATCTAACAAAATCCAAGATTGGGCTGGATCTCACCAGAGTCACGAAAGGCCTCATGGACGTGCTGAGATCAGGGTTACCCGGCATCGAGTGGGTCGCTGCGGACGCTTTCTACAGGGGTCTACGTATAGTGAAAACCCCTGGTGAGGTGGCGCTGATCGAGACCGCATGCCAGTACCTTGACCGGGGCATCATCCACGCCCTCAATCATCTCGAGGGGACAGTCGAGAGCCCAGGCTACACCGTCGCCGAGTTCACCGAGAGGACGAGGGTCCACGCGTTCGAGGACGGCATATCAGGGGTGGGGCACATGTCCACGACCCTCGCCTCCGACGCGAGCCTCTTCTACGTGCCTCAGAGGGGAGTCTTCAGGGTTGGGATCCCCTTCAAGGCCGACTTCACGGGCCACTACATGGGGTACTGGGCGGACTCGGGACGCATGGCCTACACCGGGAAGACCCCGGTGGAGTATGCGAAGGCGTACGATGACAACATGACGTTGAAGAAGGAGGCAGTGGAGTCCCTCAGACCCGGCGTCAGATGCAGCGAGGTCCACGACAGGGTCAAGACCCTCGCCAAGAAAGAGGGCATCCCCCTCTGGGTTGACGTCGGCATGGGCCACGGGGTAGGAGCGTCCCACCACGAGCCCCCCTACCTGACACCAGGGGACGATACCGAACTGAAACCCGGTATGGTGCTCGCTGTCGACGTGATCACCACAGGACCCGGGAAGGAACTGATCCACTCCAAGGACGTCTACGTTGTCGAGGAGAAGGGAGCAAGGCTCCTGAGTTGGTACAGGAACTGGGACAGGTTCTACGAGGTGACGGGCTTCAGGGCGGCCCACTAGGAGGGATGAATGATGATCGAAGAAGTGATCGAGAAGTTCAAGGCGGCCTTAGACGAATCCGAATACGACGCCGTACTGGTCTTCGGGCCAGACAACGTCCAGTACCTGAGCGGCGCCCACCTCCCCTTCACCTATATCTATCCTGATAGGAGCGTGGCGCTCCTCTGGCCGAAAGGCGGGGAGCCGGTCTGTGTCTGCCCAGTGGAATGGGAGTCCTCCTTCAGGAACCTGAGCTGGATCTGTAAGACAATCGGCTACGTGGAGATGCCTGCGGACCATTCCAAGGTAGCCAGTGCCATTGTTG
>JAUVYU010000008.1 GCA_030602935.1 Candidatus Bathyarchaeota archaeon
TCACGACGGGGACGATGATGACTTTCCCACTCAGCTTCTTCGGGTCAAGTTCCTTAATCACGGTGAGGGTCGCTGCGGGGCCGTTGTACTCGGAGCCGTGCTCACCCCCGTTGATCACCACCGTGGGGCCGTCCCCAGCCCCGTTGACGAGGGTCATCGGGATCCTGTGGGGGCCGGCGGGCTTCTCAGAGATGTTGAGGTATCCCTGCTCCTTTTTCCCCTTTGGGACCTCAAGAGTCTGAACCTTCAGAGTCTCTGACATGATAAATCTGGAGACTCATACTCCCACGAGGTTAAGATATTTTCCAGCAGAGGTAAGGATTAAAGCCTCCAGGAAGAATCCTGCCTTCGGGTTAATGCTTTGATGAGACTTGAGGGGAAGGTCGCGCTCGTCACGGGCTCCGGGCGGGGATTCGGTCGCCCCGTGGCCGTCGCATACGCTTTGGAGGGGGCGAGGGTCGTCTCGGTCGCACGCACTGGTTCGGAGCTGGAGATCACGGAGGAGATGATACGCTCGAAGGGAGGAGAGGTCTTTACGATCCAGACTGACCTAGCGAATCCTGATGAGATACTCAAGCTGAGGGACCGCGTCCTCAACGAATACGGCAAGATGGACGTCATCTTCAACAACGCGGCGACGAGCCCATGGAAGACCATCGACGAGACGACTGTGGACGACTGGGACAGGACGATGGCGGTGAACCTCAGGGCCCCCTTCCTCCTGACCAAGGCCTTCCTCGGGGCCATGAGAGGCCAGGGCGGCGGGAGCGTCATCAACGTGACCTCGGGCGCGGCCGTGAAGGGCTTCGTCGCCGAGGTGGCCTACTGCCCCTCGAAGTACGGCCTCGAGGGCCTCACCCAGTGCCTCGCCCTGGAGCTGAAGCCGCACAACATCGCCGTAAACACCATGGGGGTAGCAGCTCCGCCAGGGAAGGGCCTGAAGCCCACGGAGCTCACCCAGGAGGAGGCGGACCGCATGCCGGCCGAGGTCCGCGCGAGGTACGCGGACGACGAGTCCATGGTAGAGGCCTTCAGGGAAGCCTGGACGTTCATGGCCCTCCAAGACGGGGATGGGGTGACGGGGCAGAGGGTGAGCACCAGACGGCTGGCCGAGGAGCTGGAGAGGGACGGCTGGGACGCCGTACGCGAGAGGATGAGGGGGAGGCTGACGAGGGCCGTCTACGAGCCCTATGAGTTCCCGAGAAGCGTCCGCTACCAGACCAGGGAAGGCGGATGGAGAGAGCTCAGCTTCGAGTAGGGCCTACCCCTTATTCTGACCGAGCTCCTCGCGGATGCCGTTCACGACGTCCTGGAATCCGCTGTCCTCCGTCATGTTCGACACCCGGAGGTCGATGTCCTCGATCTTGGGGGAGCCCAGGCCCAGCTTCACGGCGACCTTGAACTGCTCGTGCTCCAGGACCTTGATATCTGATACTCTTTTCGCCCAGTTCATCTTCATCAGGGCCACGCAGACTGCGTCCGTCGCCACCCGGTTGCTCCCCGCGACTATGATCCCAGGTTCTACGACGTTCCTCCGCGCGGGTCCCCTCCCGGTGATCATCTTGGTGGCGTCCGCGACTATCAGGTCGGCGGAGTAGACGGTGTTGAGCTCCGCTACCTTGGCGTCGTGGGCCTCCTCGTTGTGGAGCCACTCCCTCCCGACGGCGTCGAGCATGCCCACGGCGAGCTTCATGGAGATGGTGAACGTGGCGGTGCTGTGGGGCCTCATGATGGGGGTGAGGATCACCCTCTCGGCCTCGTAGACCCTACGGGGGATCTTGATCCCGTCCGGCCAGGCATCCCTGTTCGGGGACTTCACGGTCACCCACTCCTCCTCGTCGAAATAGCTCAGACCGATGCCGAGCTCCTCCGCGACAGCCTTGATCCCCAGGTTCTCGACTGTGTGGCGTGTGGGTAGGCCCCTGGCGCGCCCCGATATCTCCCCGACGACGATCCGATCCTTGGAGACCCCAGCGGAGAGGAGCCCCTCGGCTATGGTCCTGATGGTCTCGGGGTGGGTGTCCGTGGGGTAGGGGTCGTCGGTGTTGCAGTTTGGCTTGATGAGGATCTCGCCCTCCGTGTCCCGGACGATGGGCCTGAAGCCTCCCGCGAGCCAGACAGCCTCGTTTATCCCCTCGATCCTGTTGTTCGACCGCACAATGGCGACCACGCTCCGCCCGTCCAGGCTGACGAGATCGGGGCGAGGTGGCTTGTAGGGTACTTCCGGTCCGGGTGGCGGGTTCCTCAGGAGCTCATTGTAGACTGCCATGGAGCCCTCACGTGTGACCTCGACCATGTTATCCCTCGTATCAGTCTAGCTTCCCGGATGTAAGTATGTAGCCCATGAGGAAGTTGTGCTTGACCCCCAGCGTCCGGGACTCGATATAAGAATTTTCGGCGGGGAGCCTGATCCCACCGTCCCCATCACGCCTATCTAGTACAAAGCCCATAGAGAAAAGACGATGAAGATCCCCGTCAGGATCAGGTCCATCCGCCAGGAGACCCCCACCGTCAAGTCCTACATCCTCGACTTGGAGGGCCAAGAGTTTTCATTCCGCCCCGGCCAGTGGGTGGACTGCTACGTCGACGCCGAGGGGCAGCGAGGGGTAGCCGGGTACACCCTCACGTCCTCGCCCACCACCGAGGGGAAGATAGAGCTCACCGTCAAGTGGAGCGAGGAGAGGGAGGTCACCCGCTTCATGCACGAGGAGGCGGAGACGGGTGACGTGATCTACGTTGACGGGGGGCAGGGGGACTTCTACTACCTCAGGGAGATGGGGGACTCCGTGACGCTCATAGCAGGGGGGATAGGGATAACGCCGCTGATGAGCATGTTGAGGTACGTCGACGAGGGCACCTCCGACGTCAGGGTCAAGCTCATCTACAGCGTCAAGGGCCCTTCCGAGATAATTTTCCGAGGGCAGTTGGAGGAGATCGCTGGGAGAAACGAGGGGGTAGACTGCGTCTTCACCGTGACCCAACCCGGAGGGGAGCCGTGGGAAGGGCACACGGGACGGATTGATAGCAGGCTCCTGATGGATAAGGAGGCGGACCTAGGAGGCATCTTCTTCATCTGCGGGCCGAAGCCCATGGGGCAGGACATGAAGGAGCTACTCCTAGGGCTTGGGGTTCCAGAGGAACGCATCAGGTACGAGCAGTGGTGGTAGCCAAGTAAACAGTTTACTCATTGAAGCCCTCTTGGAACCGGGCGCGCTCCCAGTAGAACTGGAAGACCTCAGCGCACCAGCCGTGGAACCTTCTGTCCCTGGACGTGAATCCGAGGTAGTCGAACCTGTCGTTGACGGAGGGGAAGGCGACGATGGCCACCTCCTTCTCCGACATGGCGATGAAAACGTTGGCAGAGTAGGAGATCTTCACCTTCAGGGGTCCCTTGAGCCGGGAGTCGCTCATCACTTCCCCCGCCCCGGGCCATTCCGGGGGGTACTCGAAGCCCCTCGTCTGGAGGAGTCGGAACTGGACGCCCCTCTCGGTCGCAGCCTCGAGGTGGGGGAGGGACATCATGTTGTACCTGTCGGTGAGCCTCCAGATGTACTCCTCGGCCTCTTCGATCAGCCTCTCGACGTTGTGGAAGACAACCATGACGTCGTCGACGAGGTCGCAGCTCCCCAGCTCACCGATGCGACAGAGGAAGTTTGCAGGAAGATCGCTCAGCACGTGGTCCTTGAAGTACTCCCTGTGAACGGAGGCGAAGCTGAGCCCCTGGATCTGGCTGAGGACGAGGTCACCGAAGGGCGTCAGCCAGTAGGCGCCTGAGCCGTCCTTGGAGACGACGTCGCACTCGACGAACCTGGAGACGTGCCTGCTCACCTCCTGAGTCGATATGTCCATGGCCCGAGACAGCCCGGTTATGTTCGCTGAGCCCTTCTGCAGCTCTCTCAGGATATTCATGCGATCCTCGTTGGAGAGCTCGAAGAAGAGGTCGCAGAGGTCCTCTAGATTTCCCCACATTTTCGCGCGGTAACCTTTGAGACCTTTAATTATAAAAAATAATCTGGCAAAAAAAAGGAGATTATTTGAGTAGTGGCAGTTGAGCCCTCGTTACTCCTTTTTCACACCGACAACATTGAATCCTTCATCCGTCACGAGCCTCCCCTTGCTGTTGTCCAGGAGGACCAGCTCATTACCCCAGGGGTCCTTCACGACGGCGCACCTGCCGATCCTGATGTCGAAGGGCTGGACCACGACCTCTCCACCCGCGGACTCGAAGCTGCGGGCCGCATCATCGGCGGAGTCCACCAATATGTCGATCTCCTCACCCCTGCTCTCGGTGTAGAGCACTATCTCGGAATCGTCTTCGGGCATCTTGAGGCCGGCGGACTCCTCAGTAACCCAGATTAGCTCAAGCCCGATCCTGTCTCGATAGAAGAAAGTCCGGACTCAAGGTCGGAGACGGGCAGGCGTACGCAGTCAATCCTCTTGAATAGGGGTTGGGTGACGTTAGCCATAGAAAGAAAGAGGTGGGGTGTGGGGAAAAGGGTTACTTGAGGTACCTGTCGAACTAGCGGACGATGTGCTGGAGGCGCTCCTCGCGGTGCTTCGGCTTCCCCATCCTGGAGAGGCCGTGGGGCTCGTTGGGGAACCTGACCATCTCCGTGGTCCGCCCCAGCTTCTTGAGCCCGGCGAAGAGCTGCTCCCCCTGCTCCATGGGGCAGCGGTAGTCGTTCTCAGAGTGGATGATGAGCGTCGGGGTCACCATGTCCTTGATGTAGGTTATCGGCGACTTCTCCATGATCCGCTCCAGATCGTCCCAGGGGTCCTTCCCCCAGTTCAGCTCCATGGTGGGGAGGCTCATCCACCCGATGTCGCTGGTCCCGTGGAAGCTGTACCAGTTGCTGATGGACCGCATCGTCACCGCGGCCTTGTACCTATCCGTGTGGCCGATGATCCAGTTGGTCATGAAGCCCCCGTAGCTCCCGCCCAAGACCCCCAGCCTCTCCGGGTCGACGAAGTCGTAGTTCTCGACGACGTAGTCGGTGGCCTCCATGATATCCAGGTAGTCCCTCTCCCCCCAGTGGCCCGAGGCCTCGCCGCAGAACTTCTCCCCGTAGCCCGTGCTGAACCGGGGGTTTGTGTAGACCACGGCGTAACCATAGTCGGCGAGGACCTGGAACTCGTGCTCCGCAGCGCCAAGGGTGAACCCGTAGGCCCCCCTGGGCCCGCCGTGTATCTCGATGCAGGTCGGGTACCTCTCGCCCTCCTCCATGTCTCTGGGCCTCACGATCCAGCCCTGGACCTCCGTGCCATCGCTGGCGGTGAACCAGAACTCCTCGGGCTCGACGAGCCTCAGCTTCTTCAGGAGCGCCTTGTTCATCTCGGTCCTCTTCGCCTGGCCCCCGTCGTCCAAGGTCCAGAGCTCGTAGGGCGTCATGGGATCCGAGGCGTTGAAGGCGAAGACCTTCCCGGCCTTGTCCATGGTGAAGGAGCCGACGTTCATCTTCCCCTCAGTCAGGGCCTCGACCTCTCCCTTGAGGCTCACCCTGTGGATGTGGCTGGTGCCGTGGTTGGGGAACCTGACGTAGACGTACTTCGAGTCGGGGGACCACTTGACCGAGCCTTCGCGGGCAGAGACCGTCCGGTCAAAGTCGGCGGTGAGGCACTTGGGCTTCCCTCCCTTGGCGGGCATCACCCAGAGCTGGGTCTGGTGGTACCAGACCAGGTCCGGGTCCTCAACCTCGTACCCTGTGAACGCCAGGTGCTTCCCGTTGGGGGAGTAGCCCAGCGCGCCCACGGAGCCCTGCCTCTTCAGCAGGACCTTGGGCTCCCCGCCCTTGGCTGGGACCGTGTAGATGTACCTGAGGTACGAGTAGTCCCCGCCCTCGTCGAAGTTGCCCGTGAAGGCGACTGTCTTCCCGTCGGGTGAGAGGACCGGGGAGGTGACGTCGTACTCCCCGTCTGTGATCTGCTTGGCCTTGCCCCTCTTGGCTGGGACGGAGAAGAGGTGGGTGTATTTCCCCTCGTAGAATCCTCGGCCGTCGCCCTTGTATTTGATTCGTCGGAGGACCTTGACGTCGCTCTCCTTCCGCTTCTCTCCCTTGAAGACGGCAGAGGTGAAGTAGATGGTCTTCCCGTTGGGGGACCAGACGGAGTTCTGGACGCCGTCCTTGAGGCCGGTGATCTTCCTTGCCTCTCCGCCGTCAGTGGAGATGAGGTAGATCTGGGCCTTCTTCTTCTCCTTGTCATCCTTCTTGTCGTCCTCGCTTGGGCGGCTCGAGGTGAAGAGGATGGTCTTCCCGTCGGGTGACCACCGGGGGTTGGAGGCGTTCTCCTTCCCGTGGGTGAACTGCACGGGTCGCTTCTTCTTCAGGTCGAGGAGCCAGATGTGGGTGTCGTACTTGTCCTCGCCCATGTTCACCTGGGAGTAGGTGAAGAGGACCTTGGAGCCGTCGGGGGAGACCTGGGGGTCGCCGATGGGCTGCCCCGGGAAAAGGGACATAATCTTGTAGTCTTCAAGCTTTAGCATTATAATTCAAATGAGAGTATCACTGCTTGCTCAAAAGATTTGGGAGAAAGAAGGGAGCGTTCTACTCGCTCCACTGGTGGTTCGAGAACTCTATCGTGTCCATGACCCTCTGGCTGAAGTCGCTGTCCTCGCAATCGAAGGCGTACATCACGAAGGCGAAGACATGCATCCTCTGCTTAGGGTAGATTATACGGGGCTCGCGCGCGCTAATCCAACCCTTGAGTTTGCTCCTGAGGAACAGTGCTCTCCGCCTCGGGCGCTGCCTCCACCTTCCTCTCGCCGGCACCAATAGGCAGCTTAACCGTGAACGTTGTACCGACCCCTACCTCGGACTCGACCTCTATCCGACCCTTATGGATCTCGATCATACGCTTACAGACGGGCAGCCCCAGGCCCATACCCTTAGGCTTGGTCGTGATGAGGGGCTTGAACAGGTTGGTCTGGGCCTCCTTGGATATCCCAACTCCAGTGTCCTCGATGCTGATATTGACTTCCCCTCCCAGGGCGTGACCTTCTATCTTGAGGTCGCCTCCCTGGGGCATCGCCTGGACGGCGTTCGTGACAAGATTCGTGAACACCCGCCTGAGGAGACCCCCATCGGCCCAGATCGTGGGAAGCCCCTCGTCGAAAGCCATGGAGAGCGTCACGTTTCCGGGGACTTCGATTGCGGGCATCATATCGTTGATAAGCGCCTCGAGGTCGACGTCGCCGAATGCGGGCACGATGGGCTTGGCATAGTCCTGGAGGTCAGACACTATCTTGTTCATGTAGTCTGTCTGTCGAGAGACCTTATCGACAAGGTCCCCTATCTGTTCAACCAGAGGCAGATCGGCTTCATCAGAGAGGCTGCCAATCCTCTTTTTGATGAAGCTCAGGCTCCCCACGATGACCTGGAGGGGGTTCCGCAGGTCGTGCCCCACCATGGCGGCCGTCTCACCTATAGCGGCCATCCGTTCGGCGTTGCGTAGCAGCCTCGTCCTCTCCTCCACCTCCGCCTCCAGGCCGTCCAGATACCTCTTGCGCTCAGTCACATCCCGGAGGACAATTATCCTGTGGTCGACTCGACCCGACCAGGACTCGACGGGGGAGACGCTGACATCAAACGTCCGGGGGGTGCCCCCTTTGAGGAGAATGATCTCGGTGGGGCCCTCAGCCCCGTTCTCATGCAGCCCAAACTCTTCGATCAGGCTAGGCCAGAAATCACTCCTCTCCTGGAGGGACATTGTATACGAGTCAAGCTTGGTCAGGCTCCTCGCGGAGCTGTTCATGTCGAGTATACGGTTATGGCAGTCGATGACAATCACCGCGTCATACGACTCGTCGATGATCGACTTGTAGGCATTGGGAACGACATCCCTGATGTAGAGACGATCAGGGCTGATCAAGGTGATGACGACTGCAGCCAGGTTCGCAACGAAGGGGGTCATGTTGTAGCTGTTGGGTGTCAGCCCGAACTCGAAGAGCAACTGGGAGATCCAGGGAAGGGAGATGCATAGGAGGAGAGTGTTTACTCGGGTCCTGTATAAGTTGGGGGAGTGAAAGAACACGCTGTAGACGTGAAACAGCGATAGGAGGAGAATCGCGTAGTTGCAGACCACGAGAACCCAGAAGCCATAGCCGAACTCGATCAACAGGGGGTCATAAGCGTTCCGAGGGTCGACCCGCAGGGATGTGAAGACCATCTGGTGGAGATAGTTAGTGAACAGGAAGGCCACGGCGAATAGTAGGGGGAGCCAGAGCAGAAGCTTCCTCTTAAGATCCAGTTCCTTGGTCTTCAGGAAGTCCATGACATAGAGGAGTAACGACGTCGAGGCGAGGGTGTCGCAGGCCACCTTTGTGAGGAACCAGAAGCTCTTGTACTGGAGCTCCGTGGAGACCATCCCCAGGGTATAGCTGATGCTCCAGACAGACGTGACCAAGACAAGCGCGGTGCCCGAAGTCTTACCTGAGAAGAGGCGCCTGTACAGGACGTAGACTCCGGTGGCCAACGCTAAGAACGAGGTGACCAGAAGTGGTAACGTTTGGTTAAGAAGCTCCCCGGCCAAGCCCGCCCCCTCCACCCGTGGTTACCTCACGACCTCCCCCGGGTCCGAGCGGATCACGCGACCAGCTCAACGGGCAGGGCGCTCTCTACTGCTTGAAGCAGCTCTTCCTCTCCGATCGGCTTGAGCAGTATGTCGCTTACGCCTATGTTGAGGGAGTTGATGCAGTCCTGCATGTTTGCGTACTTTGTGACGAAGATAATGTTGACGTCGCCGTTCCCCTTCTTCAGCTTGAGAGCCAGTTTATCGCCCCGCAAGTCAGGGAGGACGATATCGAGGATGGCTACGTCGAATTTCAGGTCCTTGGCTTTTGCCAACGCCTCCGCCCCCGTTAAAGCAGTCTCAACGGTGTATCCACCCTCTAACAGGGTCATTTCGAAAATGTCAAGTATATCTTCGTCATCGTCGACGATCAGCACAGATCTAGGAGCCATGACACATCAGGCGGCTATGCGATTGAGATTCTTTCAAATAAAGGATTATGGACACTTGATCTTCTTCTATCAACCTGATACAGAAATTGCTGAAATTAGTCCTGAAAACCTTTACGAAGTGATAATCCAGCAGATTTACTATAAAAATATACTAATTTACAGTCTAGTTCTACCTCGCTCCTCCTCCACCGCCCCCGAATCCGCCTCCTCCCCCGAAGCCCCCGCCGCTGAAGCCACCTGAACTCACCCTTCCGCTGGAGGGCGCGCTGGCGACGACCAGGGGGTGGAAGTAGATGGGCATCCGCCGGACGTAGTGCATCTCTGGGAGGTCGAGGTCCAACTCCCTCATCGCCCTGACCACGGCGTCGCCGACTCCCAGGGCCGTCCCGAGGACGAGCCATTCACCCCACATGGAGATGTCCGCCGGTGCGTACTTGCGGATCTGGGAGAGGTCCGAGATGTGGCGGGTGAAGGCGTCCCACTCCAGCTTCTCCCTGTAGGAGTCCCCCTTCCACCTGCCGAAGAGCTCCGGGGGATAGAACAGGGCGACGGCCGACTGGATGATCAAGGCGAAGGAGGAGACGAACGCCACCAAGGTCGTGGACCTCGCGAAGGGCACCAAAGCAAGGGCCGCTAAGGACAGGATCAGGGGGACTGCAGAGAGCGCGACGACGGGGTATAGCCTCTGCCTGCCCTGCACGACGAACTCTGAGGTGACCTTCTGGTCCACTGTGGTGGTGAGGCCCACGAGGAGGTTCCTAGCGAAGAGGGCG